>NZ_JBRJHB010000023.1:0-37634 GCF_053628795.1 Psychroflexus sp. MBR-150 | reverse complement strand
ATTGGCAATACGGTTTTACGCCATAGACTTGTTAAGAAGAGCCGTATGATGGGAGACTATCACGTACGGTTCTGTGAGAGGTTTAGGGGTGAGATTCCCCTTTACCTACTCGACTTTTATTTTCACGCTACTTTAAATTCTGATTTGTTCATTTCCACGCTGAACTTAACATTAGCTTTTAATGCTCGAAAAACTTTCAAAATCGTTTCGATAGTCACATTTTTTGTACTACGCTCTAATTTTGAAATTTGGGATTTTTGAACGCCAATTAATTCTCCAAGTTGCTCTTGTGTTAAGTTTCGTTCTTTCCGCACGGATTTTATCATTTCTCCAAGCAGTTCCATTCGTAGGTCAAACTCGTATTTTTCCCTTTCTGGCGTTCCGACTTCGCCAATGTCTCTGTCTTTTAGCTGGTCAAGGGTCATCATTTTCATTTTTTTATTCTTAGTTTCCATAATTTTATTCTTCAAAATATTCTTTTCTAATCTTTTCAGCTTTTTCGATTTCAGCTTTCGGAACTTTATCAACTTTTTTCACAATTCCGTGCGTTGAAATGACAAGTGTTTCGGATTTGTCGGTTTTGTCCCAAAAAGCAAAAAGTCGATATTGAAGTCCGCTATATTTTGTTCTAAATTCCCAAATTTCGTCAGTCAGTTTTTTGAATAGTTTCGGGTCAAGTCCGAGTTTCGCTTTGTCAACATTGTAATAAATTTTCTGTCTTGATTTTAAGTCCAACTTTTCTAAAAACTCGAGAGCTTGTTCAAGGAAAATGACATCAAAATTTTTGTCCATTCAGTTTATTAATTCGTATTAGAGTACAAAGATAATAAAAAAGTTGAATTATATGGAAACATTTGCGATTCCCTCACATTACTTGCAACGGTTCGCGTGTATGAGCAGTAGCGGATTATACGCACTTACTGTTCGATTAAGCACAAAGTTAGCAAAAAAGAGATAAGGTTGGTTTAAGCATTTCAACCGCTATTGCTTATACACGCTGTTAGGCACTGGGTTATTGCGTTCCGTTTGGTAATTCTGTCGTTATTTTCTTTAAAAGCACTAAGCGAGCAAGCTCTTTTGTTTTTTTAGGGTTGGGTGATGTGGTTGGGAAAAAACAAATGTGCTTGCGGGATTATAGTCCTGAATGTTATTTATAGTTTTAATCCAAAAACCTTTCTTTCAATTCAAGTGTTGGCATCATACAACTATCCTTTTTTCCATACCATTTATAGCGATTTTTGGCTACAAAATCGTAAATGAAATTTCTAATAGACGTTGGAACGACAAAAAAAACAAGAACGAGGTTTCTTGGAAACCTCAATTTAGATGCGATTTTAAGTACAGCGGTAGATTTCCAATACGTTTTTCCTTTTGTTACCAACGCTATAGAGTCAGGTTGCAAAGAATCTTTTTCGTATTTATCTATTAACTCATGGGCAGTTTTACCCTGCAAGGGAGCAAAATAAAAGTGGTTGTTTTTATCATGCTTAATGATATATTGGACAGTTGTATTGCATAAATTACATACACTGTCAAAGAGAATTATAGGCTCATTCCTTATAGACATTATTTTTTAGCTAATGATTATTACTTCATTTGTTCAATCATAGATTTTACTAAAGCATTTTTTTTGACAATCAATAAAGATTCTTTTATCTCTTTTCCTTTTTTACTTTTATTAAATTGTTCTACTAAGTTTTTTCTTAAACTTTCAAAATCAAAATCATTTATATATTCAATATTTGTAATCTCGGTAGTCCAAAAGAAATCTTCAGACCAAACGACTAACCCTGGTAAACCAAAATAATTCACAGGTCCATTTGAAATTGGTATTTTTTCTGTAAACCATACATTAAGTAGTAAATCCTCGTCCTTTGCTATTGCTTTTCTACATTTCATTCCTGAAATAGTTTTTGTTTCATCTGTTAATTTCCATTCGATATTATTTAGATTGCCTTCGGAATAAAATTCTCTCTGGAAAATTTGTTCATATTTATAAACGTTTCCATTTTTTTCCTTTACAACAAAATCTAGATTACTATTGATCATAAAATTCATGTTTTCTTGTCCCTCTTTCTTATTTACTACTAGTGTATCTAACTTATAAATAGATTCATTTGTTTCTAAATTGACATATAGAGAATATTTATGCTCATAGCTTTGGGCTAAAGACACCATTTGGGAGTGGTTTTTAAAATTTTGGCTACTTTCAGGAGGTGTATCATAACTACTTATAGGGTAGGCTGTGTATGATACTTTAAGAATTTTGGGATTGTTTTCCTCAAAAACACTACCAAGTTGTTGGGCTGTTATTGAGTTAAATACCAATGAGAAAATGATTAATGCTAATTTTTTCATGATTGTGAATTTTAAAGTTTGTATGATGTACCTATTATTATATAGTTTAAATTGCTTCTGTTGTAATTGTTATAAATCAAGTTACCGTCGGAGAATGTGTTAAAATTAGTAAACTCTGTATTTTTAAAATTGAGCAAATGGAAAAGATATTTACTTTTTAGAAATATATTTAGACGGTCATTGATTTTTAAATTGGTATTGAAATTTAAGATTGGGGTTCTAAATTTAAAACCTTGATTTTTTTGATATTGTTGTCCGGCTATTAAACTAAACTCAAATTTATCAGTCTGTTTTTTAAAAGTTGAGAATACGTAAAGATTACTATTATTATTAATTTTACTATCATCTAATTGGAACGTTTGATTATTAGCAATTGCTTTTAAAGTAACCTCATCTAAAAAGAATTTTTTTGGCTCAATGCCGAGGCTTAGATTATATGTGTTAGAAAATACTTCGTATTTAGCTTCATCGGGTATATAGGTAGGGAATTTGCTTCTAGAAAGATTTACGCCTCCCCTAATTCTCAAAAGATGATAGTTTTTTGATAAATAATAACCTTTACCAAATGCCAAATTAAAAGACTGTGTTTTTTTATTTGATATTAATCTATTAGAGTAGAAAAAAACGCTATTTTGTTCATTTTCAAATATTGGCTCTAAGTAATTTTTTTCTTCGGAAATCGAAAAAGATGTGCTGAAAGATTGCGTTTTAATTATGCTCGAATAGTCATATCTAAAATATAGACTATTAAAGTTAGTTATGTTATTTTCAATAGAAATGGTGTTGACTAATCTGTTATTAAAAGAGACAATTAATGTGTCTATATTGTTATACAAGTCAAACAAATCATTGGTTTTAGTATAACTAACACTAAACCTATTGTTTTCATTAGTCTTATAGCTTGCGAATGCGTCTATTTCCAATTCAGTCATATTTTTTTCAACTTTATTGAACTTGAAAAGTTGAGGGATTACTCCTAATCTATATTCAATTTTGTTATTTTTTTGTCCTCTTAATTGTAGCATGATTTCGGAGAGTAAACCTTTACGACTAATATCATTATTATAGTTTAAAGTCTCATCGAAAAAATTAGATTTAAATTCTAATGAGCTTGATAAGTACTTATTAAGTCTATAATCAAACTCTATCATAACCTTTTTAAATTGGTTTTTGAAAGAGTAAGTTTGTTGTAAATGTTCTTGATTTGAATTTAATGAATAATGGGAGTTGAAGATATTTTTTGAATCTTCAATATCATATTCCAAACTACCTGTAAAAAAAAGGTTTTTATTTAATTTAGTTTTTAGCGATAGAGTAGAGGATGATAAAATTGAATTAGGGTCGTTAAAATTTGATTCTGAGATATTGTTTTGTTCTGGCACAAAATTAGATATAGAAGTAACATTAGAGTTAGTTAAATTAGTATAAGCAAAATCTGAAATAGCTGAAAGAACAGTTTTTTTGCTTAATACTTTCTGATAGGTAAAATTTGATATGGCAGAATTTCCAATATTTCTAAAAGTTCGATTCTCATCTTTTATTAGCACACCGGTATTGCTTTGGGTGGTTTCAAAAATGGTTTTAGTCTGGTCGATATTATTGAAATAGGCAACAAACCCTAATCTAGAGCTTTCGTTTTCTTTTCTAAGCGTTAAACTGGTATTCGAATCAAATGCGCTTTTTAATAAATCATCTTCACTAAAAAAGTTTGTAATGCTTTTTTTGAAAAATCCTGAAGACTGGTCTTTAAAAGAATCTGATATGTCTTTAAAGCTAAACTCCTTATTCCCAATGGAATTAGTGTTACTGGTCAAAAACATATTAACCTTATCAGAAAATAAAAAACTTCTTAATTTGACTTGATATTTGTCTTTATAGCCTAATGCTACGTCACCAAATAGTTTTAATACCCCTTTAAAGTCTGATTTAGTATTAATGTTAATCACAGAGTTTGTAAAATTATCAAAATCCATATTAAACTTATCTCTGTAGTTATTGATTAATTGTAAATCTTCCATTATGCCAAATTCTAGGTTATCTAGAGCTATTTTGTTTTGATTGACAAAAACCTCTTTTTTATTTATTAGGATTTTGTTTATTTTTTCTCCTTGAAAAGTGATACCTCCTTCTTCGGATATTATAAAGCCTTCTGTTTTGTCTAAAATATTTCTTAAGGTAGCTCTTTCAGTTAAATTCAAACTATCTGTTTTAATTGACATCGTATCTTTAATTCTTTTAGCAATAATTACTATGTCATCAAGTTCGAATTTTTTTTTATGAAGCTTAACGTTATAATTAATTAAGTTTTCGGTAATTGTTATTGTGTCTATATGTTTTTCATAGTTAATATGGGATAGTTTAATAACTATTTTGCTATTTTGAGGAGTATTAAATTTAAGGTTATAATTCCCCGTAGCATCAGTAATGCCATAAGTTAAAATCTTTTCTAAATCACTCGAATTTACAACAACCGTAGCACCTTCAATTAAATTGTTAGAATAATCTGACACAATTCCTCGAACAATTGTTTCTTGAGCAAAACCGCTGTTTAAATAAGTAAAGCATAAAAATATAAAAGCAAGTTTTCTATACATACTAATTTTTAAACCAATTTTTTATAGTATCATAATATGCTGTGATATTCCAGACTATCATAATTCCCGCAAACAAGGGAAGTTGAAGTAAAAACGCAATGCCAATGTGCATTGAAATTACCCCAATTAACGTTGCTTTTCTTGTTTTTTTATATGCCATTAAAAAGGGATAACCAACTTCTAGTATCAATGTTAGAACACCACCTATTGCTAATATTAATGGTGGAATTTTAAATAAACTATCGTAAATTGAAGATACTGACCTCCAAACTGCTTCCCCATTCCACCAAGTTATCGAAATAACTTTTGCTAAGCCTGCAAATAGATATACAATACCTAAATGAATTCTTAACATATTTTGATAATTAAAATTATATTTTAAACGTTCCTCTCGCTTAAAAATTTTGTTGTCTACAGAAGAGTATTTGCCCACAGGGAAAATGAAGCAATAGAAAAGGGACATTGTTAAAAAATGGTCATATCCAAAATTAAATAAAGCAAATGATTTAAATATGATTAATTGAGATACCAGTGCAACTAAAGCGAATAATCTTGACCTAAAGCCTATGATTAATGCTATAAGAGATAATATATATGTCCAAAAGATTGATGTATAAAATGCACCCATGCTATTGGTTTCTCTTAAAAAAGAGTAAATTGGGTCAAGGTAGTTAAAATACTCAGTGAACAAATATGTTAGCTCCTGAGGAATAATTGTTGACTTTTCAGAGAAGAACAACTTAAAGTCCTTTCCCATAGTTATGATATCTGCAAGTGCTACAACTCCAACAGCAATTCTAAAAAAAGGTAAGTATTGATTTTGATTATTACCGGAAATAATTGTGTTATAATAGGTCTTCAATTTTGAAATCATGCTCTTCAAGGACATAAATGTTGTTTTTATCTAAATTACTTTTCCAAATGTCTGGGGGAACTACAGTAATGAGTTTGATTCTATAAATGTAATTTTCTTTTAAATCTTCGACTCTTATATAGGATTTTAGTATGTGTTTATTTATTTTTTTTACATATTCATCCCTTAACTCTATATACTTGTTTTCTTCCTCTAAAATGGATGATTTTTCTTTAAGTTCAGTTGTTTCAACCTTAAAATTATAAAGCCAAGAAGGGAGTGTATGAAATCTTTGAAAAGAGTTCTTAGTTTTAAAATTAGACACATTAATCTCTTCAACTATGCAATTTTGCTCGTCTAATATTTCGATTAAGAAGAATTTATTAGTGGCTACATTAATGCCATAAAACCCATATCCTGTATTTATACCTGAAAAAACAAGATAAGGTCTAATAAAATTACTGTCATAAATATCATTTTTCAGATGAGTTAATACAGGAATTTTTTTCTTAGTTTTAGAGACAGCATCAATGAAAAGATATATTGACAATGTAGAAACTATGAAAAAGTGTATGGAGAAAAAAATACTTATTTTTTTCATTTGATTTTAGGAATAAAAAAAGCATCTAATAAAAAATGCTTTTTATATTAAGCGTTATGTTAATTCAATAGTTAATTTCTGTCAATGGCTTTCTTTATGCTTGATTGAAAAGTACTTTGGTCACTTTTAGTCAAGGTCCAATATCTAACTCTTTTGTTGTATGTTCCTTTATCGGGCAAGTAAACACTAGTTTCAAACTGGTCAAAAGAAGATACTTCGTTTTCTATATTATTATAAATTTCTTTGTTGCTCACATCTCTATAATTTTCCCTATCCGTCAAGCTAGCTGGTGAAAACGCAAAAAGAGACAAACAAAGAAACAACATGAAATATAATGTTGATGTTTTTTTCATATTATAACTTTTTAAGTATTAAACACAAAATTAATTTCTGTTAATAACATTTTCAATTGTTATTATTTCCCCCGATTTAGTGAAATCAGTCCATGTTTTGTGTCTTTTGTTCCAAACCGTTTTATCTGCAGTTTCATGAGATGTTTCGGATTGGGTAAAAGAGCCAACTTCCGTAGTCATATTGTTTGTTAATTCCTCATTTGACAAATTTAGATAACTCGCATCCTTGTTGATAGGAGAGAAAGCAACAAGAGATAAACAACTAAAAAGCAATAATGTTGGGTACAAAATTTTTTTCATCATTTTTGGTTTTATGAGTAAAATACTCGATTTCTAATAAAATTTTAGTTTCGTCTTAATGTGTTTTCTATTGAATTGATATCTGAATGCTCACTTGTTAATGTATATTCTTTATATCTATGTGCCCAAACGGTTTTGTCAGAAAGATAAGTTCTTGTGTACATTTCTGTAAAGGAACCAACCTCTGTTGTAAATTCATCTTGAATTGTATTTTCAGAGATGTCATTGTAATCTGAAATACTGTCTATTGGTGAAAAGGCTACAAAAGACAAGCTTGTAAGTAATAAAGCGGGTAATATTAATTGTTTTTTCATAACGTTTTAGTTTTTGTTAATTGCTTCATGAATTGAATTTAAGTCCGCGATTTTGGAGAAGTCTGTCCAAGTTTTACGTCTGTGATTCCATTCTGTTTTATCAGAAGTATATCTAGTATTTTCGAACTCTGTAAATTCCCCCAATTCAGTAGTCATTTCATATTCTGAATTTTGAGTAATGTCCTCAAAAGAGCCAATAGTGTTGCTTGACGAAAAAGAAAATAGAAACAAACAAACACTTAATGTACACGTATATAAAAGTAGTTTTTTCATGATTAATGTTTATTAATTGCGTTTTCAATCTCACTTAGGTTTGCTGATTTTGCAAAGTCAGTCCAAACTCTATATCTTTTATGCCATGTTCCTTTATCTGCTGTGGTAGCGCTTTCTTCCGCTTCCTGAAATGAAGCTACTTCTTTTAGATTGAAAGATTCTTGACTATCAGTGATATCAGAATATTTTTTAGTTTTTGTAGGTGATGGCGAGAAAGCAAATAAAGAAAACCCGAAGCACAACACCAATGATAATGAAATGATTTTTTTCATGATTAAAGATTTAAAAGGTTAAAATTAATGAATTTACATAGTCAAATTAAACAAATAATTCTTTAGACAATTGATTTGTTTTCTGAATATGTTTAATAATCCAAAGATAGTTGTAGAAAAACGAGAAATCCAAGTAGTAAAACTTCTAAATTATACCTAAAACTACTGAAATTATAATAAATGTTCGGGAACTTCAATATTGTTTTGGGTTAGAAGTGATATCAGTTCTTGGTTTTTTGTTTTAAGAATATTCCCACAAGTCTTTACAATAGGGCATAGTTCACTGGGACATAAACCAAGTATTTTAGCTAATTTTAATCTCATTATGTTTTTTAAAATAGTCTTTCCATTTTCGATATCAGAATACGCTTTTTGGGTTATTTCTAATTTTTCAGCTATATATTCTTGCGAGTAATTCAATTCACGTCTTTTCGTTCGAATAATTTCTAAACAATGTTTGTCCATAATTTTTCTATTGTTTTCAGCTAGGTTTTCTTGGTTTGTCTCGATGTTTCCTTTTTCGGTCAAGCGTTGGCAGGGCAGGCTCTTTTGTTTTTCTTTGCGGTTGGCTGTGCGTTGGGAAAAACAAATGTGCCTGCCGAGCGTTGGCTTCAACCTTGTGCCTAACTAGTATATATCCACAAAAATACACCACTTTTTTAATTTTTAGACTTGTTTTTATACTTTTTTGCCATTTTATCTAATGGACTTTCTATCTTTTTAGTGCTTTTTTGACTAATATGAGTATAAACTGTAGTCGTTTTGATACTGCTATGGCCCAAAAACTTTTGTATATATCTTATGTCTGTCCCGCCTTCTAACAAGTTCTGACTAACGTAAAATTATATCACTATAAATCAGTTGTTTATATTTTATTCAACATTTCAATTTTCAATCCAAATTTACTCATTTTACGTTAGTTGAGGGACTAAAGTTTCTATGAGTCTATGAGGGATTGTGCCCAACGGGCGAGTGTATCATTAGTGGCGTGCAAAAAGTCAACACATTTTCGTTTTTATTGGTAAAGATAGAAAAAAATCTCAAACCCTAAAATTCTGCCAAAACACAGCCATTAATGATACACATTGTTGGTAGTAGCGGTGGAGCAGGCGAGGTCTTTTGCTGAAAACGCCTTAACCATTCGCACCTATTTTTTTTACTTCCAGGTTTCAAATTTCCCTTAATTTTGATGTTATAACATTTCGCTGAAGATTAGCCATAGTTTTTGATTTAGCATCGTAGAAAGCGGTGTAAAGAAAGAAATATCGAGATGACAGTAATTCCAAAAAAGAAAAAGCGAAGTTAATTCACCGTTGAATTGGAGCTATATTATTTATAACAAATCCGAAATCTATAACTTTAAATTCTGATTTTCTGAGAAAACCTATTTAAACATATAAGTTTTTCCGCTTTCTGCTATTGAAACAGGTTCAAAAACAGTTTTAGCTTCCTGTTTGAAAGCGTCAAGGTTTTTATAACGTGCAGAATAATGCCCTAAAATCAAGTAACCTACTTCAGCTTTAGCAGCTATAATTCCAGCTTGTTTTGCTGTAGAATGTTTCGTTTTTTTACATAAATCCTCGTCAATTTCTAAGAATGTCGATTCGTGATATAACACAGTAGAATTTTTGATTAAAGGAACTATATCTGGCTTAAATGCTGTGTCACTACAATAAGCATAAGATTTTACTGGGTCAGGAGGTAAGGTTAGCTCTTCGTTTGCTATTTTATGACCATTGTCCAAAACAATATCTTCACCATTGACAATTTTGTTATAGTATGCTTTACTGATAGGTAGTTTTTCTACTTTCTCAATATTGAGTTTTTTTTTGGCAGGTTTTTCAGTGATTAAAAAACCGTTAGTGTAAATCCGATGATTTAGTGGTATGGTTTGAACTCTAAATTTTGAATTATTGATGATTTCTTCACTATTTTCAGATTCTAATACATTAAATTTTAAAGGAAAACTCAGAGAAGTTTTTGAAAATTTGAGTTGTAACATTATAATTTCTTTTGCTCCTTTTGGTGCAAATATTTGTAGGGAAGCTTGCCTATTGAGCAGACTTAAAGTTGATAAAAACCCGATAAGACCGAAAAAGTGATCACCGTGTAAATGAGAAATTAAAATGTGTTTAATATTATTGAATTTAATCTTTTGTTGCCTTAGTCTTACTTGGGTTCCTTCACCGCAATCAACCATAATAAGCTGATTTCTAATTTCAACGATTTGAGCAGTTGGAAAAGCATTAGCTTTTGGACTCGCTGAGTGGCAACCTAAAATATGAATTTTTAATGGTGAGCTCATCTAAAAACCTAAATCGCGTTCTATTTCTTCCATTTGTATCAAATCTTCTGCTTCTTTTAGTGTAGGGACTACTCGAAGCTCTTCAGGAACGTTATCTATCAATATAGTGTCATTAACAATGATAAAAGATTTTTTATTTTGATAATGCTTGAGCGAAGGTTTTAAGAAAGTTAATAGTTCTTCTAAAGTTAACTTTCCGTATTTCAAAAGGTCTATAACTAAATTGTTTGATTTAAACTGGTCTAGAAGGCTTTCAATAAAACGAGCAAAATCTTTAGGGTTATCCTTATCGTCTTTTAAAATGATGTAATTGTCTTTCTTGATACTTTGCATAAATTATAGAGTTGGGGTTGAATAATGTTTTAGTTTAGAAGCCAAAAGATATAAAACGGCCATTCTAATTGCAACACCATTTTCAACTTGGTTTAGAATAATAGAATGATGTGAATCTGCTATATCGCTTGAGACTTCAACACCGCGGTTGATAGGGCCTGGATGCATCACTACAATAGATTTATCAATGGTATCTAAACGCTTTTTGTCTAAACCGTATTGACACACGTACTCTCGAGTTGAAGGATAATATTTCGTGTTCATACGTTCGTTTTGTACTCTTAGCATATTGGCAACATCACACCATTTTAGAGCTTTATCAAGATTAAATTCAACCTCAACACCTAAGTTTTTTATGTGTTGAGGTATCAAGGTGTTTGGTCCACAAACTTTAACTTTTGCCCCTAATTTTTTTAAACAAAAAATATTACTCAAAGCCACTCGAGAGTGGAGAATGTCTCCGACGATGACAATTTTTTTATCTTCTACTTTTCCTAATTTTTCTCGAATTGAAAACGCGTCAAGTAAAGCTTGGGTTGGATGCTCATGTGTGCCATCTCCTGCATTGATAATTGAAGCATCCACATTTTTGGCTAAGAATACACTTGCACCTGGATTGGGATGACGCATCACAACCATGTCAACTTTCATGGCTAAAATATTGTTTACAGTATCTATAAGGCTTTCTCCTTTTTTTACAGAAGATGAAGAGGCTGAAAAATTGACAACATCTGCACTGAGTCGTTTTTCTGCTAATTCAAAAGATAACCTTGTCCGTGTACTGTTTTCAAAAAATAGATTTGCAATGGTAACATCTCTTAATGAGGGAACTTTCTTAATAGGTCTATTTATAACTTCTTTAAAGTGGTCTGCAGTTTCAAAAATAAGATTGATATCAGCTTTACTGATGTGTTTTATGCCTAATAAATGGTTTACACTGAGTTCACTCATCGCTTTCTTTTATTAAATATACGGCGTCTTCTCCATCGTTTTCTACCCAAGATACAATGACGCGTTCTTGATTGATAGCATCAACTTGTCTGCCTTTATAATCGGGTTGTATAGGAAGATGGCGACTAAATCTTCTGTCAATTAAAGTCAGCAACTCAATCG
This sequence comes from Psychroflexus sp. MBR-150, assembly GCF_053628795.1. Classification (NCBI taxonomy): domain Bacteria; kingdom Pseudomonadati; phylum Bacteroidota; class Flavobacteriia; order Flavobacteriales; family Flavobacteriaceae; genus Psychroflexus; species Psychroflexus sp. MBR-150. The sequence continues at coordinate 25,965 of NZ_JBRJHB010000023.1, read as the reverse complement.
ATAAAGGTCTTCCAAAGGATTGTATAGCTGTAAGTGCAGAACGAATGCTTCTACCTGTATAAAGCACATCATCTACAAAGACAACTTTTTTGTTTTCAACTATAAAATTAATCTCTGTTTTGTTGGCTTGCAAAACTTTATTGCCTCGCATAAAATCGTCTCTAAAAAAAGTGATATCTAATTTGCCGAAATTTACATTATTGATTTGATATTCTGATTGAAGCAGGTGTTTGATTCTTTCACTTAAATAGATGCCTCTTGGCTGCAAACCTATGACAACAGTATCTTGAAAGTCATCGTGATTTTCTATGAGTTGACAAACAAGTCGGTTTAATATAATATTGAGCTCCTTGTGATTTAATAACTTTTTCTTGCACATTTAATTGGCTTCAGTCATACAAAAATAATTAAATTCTTGAGATCTTAGATTTTACTGTTCATTATATATAGGTATTGAATGATGAACTTTTGCTATACACCTGTTTTAAAGCCTGTTAAAAGGTTTACTTGATATAAAAGTTTTGACAGCCATTTATTTTTGATAGTACTTAAGGTATTGTCGCCTTGCAAAATATCCTAAAACCAATAATACTGCTAGGGTTATAAAGATAAATTGATAGCTGATAATTTGGCTACCGCTTGCATAAGAATGCAAACCTGTCAAGTAGAAATTTACTCCAAAATAAGTCATCATTATTGAACCAAATGCAATGACAGAAGCCCAATTGAAAGCAAATCTTCCGCGTAAGCCTGGCACAAATCGCATATGAATCACAAAAGCGTAAATCATGATGCTTATCAACGCCCAAGTTTCTTTAGGATCCCAACCCCAATAGCGTCCCCAACTTTCATTAGCCCATTGACCACCGAGAAAATTACCTATAGTCAGCATCACTAAACCTACGGTCAAAGATATTTCGTTAATCACGGTCAGCTCTTTGATATTTAAATCTAATTTTTTCTTGTTTTTCTTGTTTGTAAAAAGCATTAAAACCAAAGCGACCAAACCGATGATCATGCTCAGCGTAAACGGTCCGTAACTGGCTACAATTATTGCCACGTGAATCATCAACCAATACGAATCTAATACGGGTTGAAGGTTGGCTATTGTTGGGTCAACCCAATTCATATGTGCAACCCACAAAATTATAGACGTTACAAAAGCGGTTGATGCCATGGTTAAATCGCTTTTTCGCCCAAAGGCCAAACCAAAAAACATCGTTGCCCAAGCCACATATATCATACTTTCGTAAGCATTACTCCATGGGGCGTGTCCAGAAATATACCAACGAGCAATTAATCCTAAAGTGTGAGCTATCCAAAGCAAAAGTAAAATGATTTTAAAACCATTGAGTAGCCCAAGATTGAGTTTGTTTTGTTTAAAAATACGATACAACACCACAAAAATCATCAATACACCAGCCAATAAATAATACTGATACAAACGATTAAAAACATCAACTTTATTGTATAGAACTTCCACATCAATTTTGCGGTCAGAAAGCATGACTTCAGAGCCAAAACGCTTTTGGAAATTTTTTATTCCAACTAATATTTCATCTGCTTTGTCATAGCCACCTGTTTCTCTTGCATTTTGTAACCTTTGCATATAAATCGGAAGAATTTGTCTGGTGTAAACAGAATCCATTCCTGTAAAGTGATTTTCTTCAATAGCTTCATTTCGAGAAACCCACTTGTTGTTTGGATGATTGGGAATAGGAAATATTTTTAAAAGTTTACCTTGTAAAGCATCGTAAAACAAATTAACACGTTGGTCGGCTTTAACAAAGTCTTTTTCAAACTGATTTCTAACTTTAGCCCGATAGGCTTCATCTAAATAAGGACTCAATTTATAACTGCCATCAGGATTAAAAAAATCGGTTAAACTGGCATATTTTTTTCCTTTTTCAATACCGAGAACTTTATGTAAACTATCATTTCTCGATTTTAAATAAATTAAAGGCGTGGTGTACCAAACCACTGGATTTTCAATCATAGACAACAACACCTGATCAGAATTTAACGATTTGTAGGTGTCTTTGTGGCTGAGTTTTCGTAACAATTCAGACGAAAAAGTATTCATTGGTTTCATACGACCTTCGACATCTTGTATGACCAATTTACCAAATTTAGAGGCATGTCTATCATCAACCGCATTAGCTATAATAAGCGAATCAAAGGTTTTGGAATTTAAGCTGATTGGCGATTCTTCTTCTGTATGGTTTTTGTGTATATCATCACTTGATGGCTGAATGCTATCTGATGTTTGAGCAAATCCAGATATGCTGATAAACAGAAACAAAATTCCAAACTGTTTAGCTTTTTTTGCTTTAATTTTATCGAGTTGTTGTTTTAATTTTCCAAAACGAGAACCTTTATCAATCAAAATTAATATCAAACCTAGATATAATAAAGAATAACCGATATATGTAATCCAAGTACCCCAAAAATCATGGTTAACCGATAAAATAGTGCCGTGTTCGTCGGGGTCAAATGACGATTGAAAAAAACGATAACCTTTATGGTCTAAAACGTGGTTCATATAAATGTCGTATGAATAAGATTGACTTCCGTCTATGACTTGCACTTTACTCTTAAAGGATTTATAACTCGGATTGGGTCTATCTTCTGTGCCTGGATGTTTGTCAGCTATAAAATCATCAAGTTTTAAAGCAAAAGGCAGTTCTATAACTTTGCTGCCATAGCGTAAACTGATGTCAAAATCGCCAACTTTGGTTGTTTCCATAGGTTTTAACAAGCCTTTTCCACCTATAAGATTTAAAGTGTCTGATTGACCTTGAGCAGAAATTTTGATTGTTATGCCATCGGGTTGGTCTTTTGACATCATATCCGATTTAACAAGACCTTCAACGCCTTTGACAGGCATTTCAGGAATCACAAACTGCATTTGACCAATGGTATAGAGCGATCTGAATTTTAAACTCTGTAATGAATCTTTTTTGAAATCAAACAACTGTTGATCTGCCATACGCATCACTTGACCTTCAAAAGGACTTTCTATGCTGAAGTTTCCAGACTCGTCTTCAATGATATTGATAGCACCGTCTGTTTTTTTATTGTAAGTAAATAGAGTGTTGTGAATATTGGCAACTTCGCCTTCTTTTAAATAGTGTTCATGACGTTGTCCGTCACCAGATTCAACAATTTTGAGATGTTTTTTACCTTTTAGATCTTCAACAATTCCCATTTTTGCATCGGGAACAAATTCCAAAATTTCAAATGTAACGGGAATTCCGTTATAATTGGTTTCAATGGTTTTATTATTGTTTAAACCGTCTGACAAAACCAAGGGGAAATGTTGACTCCTTCTTTTGGGTTGTCCGTTAATTTCGCCATCGATATAAGTTGTTAGATAAACATCTCTAGACAGCATTGTGCTTTCAACTTCGCCTTCTCTGATTGGCATTGAACCTTCAAAACCAATATAGCGTGTTACAAATGCACCAACTAAAATCAAAATAAAGGATAGATGAAAGAGTAGGGTAGTCCATTTTTCTCTACGCCATAATTGGTATCGCGAAATGTTCCCTAAAAAATTAATCACAAATAAAGCCATAATAGCTTCAAACCACCAAGCATTGTAAATCCATTCTCGTGCCGTTAGTGTTGTATAAGAATTTTCAACAAATGTTCCAATTGCCATTGCTAAAGCAAAAACAATAAACAAGGTCGCCATAAGTTTTGTCGAAAACAAAACAGATTTAATTTGTTCTATAATTTGTATTAAAATAGGTTGATTTTCAGATTTTGACATGATTGTGCAATTGGGTCTGCAAATATAGACATTATGTCTTGATGTCTATAACAAAATAAGCCTAAACGGATTTCAAAGTTTGTTAAAATCAATATTTTTATTTTTGAAAATAAATCATCAAAGTTACTTTTATATTTACAAAATCACTTTGTTTTGTAACTTTGTGCATTATCTTACACAAACTATGGCAAGAACCAAAAAAACAAAAACGAAGTCAAAATCAAAATCTTCATTTTTTTCTATAACCCAAAGACAAAAAATTGTTTTGGGCAGTTTCTTCTTTTTTGTAGGTTTGGCATTATTCATTTCATTTGCATCATTTATATGGACTTGGCAAGCTGACCAGAGTACAATTGGTCATTTTTTTAATCGCGACATTCCTTCAAAAAATCTGTTAAGTAAATTCGGAGCCACTTTAGGGTATTTTTTTATTTATAAAGGTATTGGCATAGCCGCTTTTAATTTTTCGGTTTTGGTCATGATGAGTGGATTGAATATGTTTTTAAATTTAAAACAGTCTCAGCTCGCCAATAGATGGTTTTGGGGTTTATATTTGATGTTAGTTTTAAGTCTTGGATTTGGATTTTTTGCTGATTCTTATCCCATTCTTGGCGGTATGATAGGCTACGAAGTCAATGACATTGCAGTAGATTTTATAGGCAAAACAGGTACAATTCTGGCGATAAGTTTTTTGTTTATCATATATCTTGTCGTTCGTCTCAAAGTAACACCACAACATGTTGCAAACCTCTTTAAATCAAAAAGTGTGGCTGAAGATTTAAACGATTTAAAACCAAAACCTGAAGAAAAAGACATTGAAGAATTACAAGTCGAATCTAATTTTACTGAAAAAGATAATTCTTCAGCAGAAACAGATAACGATGCTGACATAGAAAATTCTTTTGTTTTAAATAATAACAAAAAAGACCAAACAAAAAATGAGCAAACAAAAACATCAAATTCAGATAGCGATGATGTAAAAATGGAAGTAGAAACCACAAATGAAGATGAAGAAGTTGATGAAAAATCTCAAAAAATTGTTGAAAATTTTGGTGAATTTGACCCGACTTTAGAGCTTAAAAACTTCAAATTTCCAGGTCTTGATTTACTAAATGATTACAGTGAAGGCACTGGCATAACCATAAATGAAAAAGAACTCGAGCAAAATAAAAACAAAATTGTTGAAACGCTTAATAATTACAAAATTGGCATTGCTCAAATCAAAGCAACCGTAGGACCAACTGTAACATTATATGAAATTATTCCAGATGCTGGCATTCGCATTTCAAAAATTAAAAATTTAGAAGACGATATCGCACTTTCACTATCGGCATTAGGTATTCGCATCATTGCACCAATTCCGGGAAAAGGCACTATTGGTATTGAAGTGCCGAGTCAAAAACCTTCTATCGTTTCTATGAAATCTGTTGCAGCTTCCAGCAAATTTCAAAATGCAGAAATGGCATTGCCAATAGCTTTTGGCAAAAATATTTCTAATGAAACTTTTGTGGTTGACCTGGCTAAAATGCCACACTTGCTCATGGCAGGTGCTACTGGACAAGGAAAATCGGTTGGGCTTAATGTGATTTTAACCTCTTTACTCTATCAAAAACATCCCGCTGAAGTCAAATTTGTGTTGGTTGATCCTAAAAAAGTGGAACTCACTTTATTCAACAAAATAGAACGCCACTATTTGGCAAAACTTCCAGATACTGAAGATGCTATTATCACAGATAACACAAAGGTTATCAATACTTTAAATTCATTGTGTATAGAAATGGATGCCCGCTATGAGCTTCTGAAAAAGGCTATGGTGCGTAACATCAAAGAATACAATGCTAAATTTAAAGCCCGTAAACTCAACCCTGAAAACGGTCATCGTTTTTTACCTTATATCGTATTGGTTGTTGATGAGTTTGCAGACTTGATTATGACTGCAGGAAAAGAAGTAGAAACCCCAATAGCGAGATTAGCACAATTGGCTCGAGCCATCGGTATTCACCTCATTATAGCGACACAACGTCCTTCTGTTAACGTCATTACAGGTATGATCAAAGCTAATTTCCCAGCCCGAATTGCATTTAGAGTAACTTCCAAAATAGACTCACGAACCATTTTAGATGCTGGCGGTGCCGATCAACTTATTGGTCGTGGTGATATGTTGTTTACTCAAGGCAACGAAGTCATCCGTTTGCAATGTGCTTTTGTGGATACGCCAGAAGTTGAAAAAATCACAGACTTTATCGGCTCTCAAAAAGCTTATCCTGAAGCCTATCAGTTGCCAGAATATGTGGGTGAAGAGTCAAAATCAGCACTTGAAGACAGTATTGAAGATAGAGATAAATTGTTTAATGACGCTGCAGAAGTCATCGTAACAGCACAACAAGGCTCTGCATCTTTGCTTCAGCGAAAACTAAAATTAGGATACAATCGTGCTGGACGAATTATAGACCAGTTAGAAGCTGCAGGAATTGTTGGTCCTTTTGAAGGTAGCAAGGCACGTCAAGTTTTGGTGTCTGATATGAACGCTCTAAACGAATTACTAAAAAATGAATAAAAAAAATGGTATCAATTTTGATACTCTTACTTTTGAAAAAAAATTATTAAACTATATCTTGATGAAAATTGTATTATTTGTTGTTCTTTTTGTGAGTATTAGTTCGGTTCAAGCTCAAAATGATCCTAAAGCAAAAAAATTAGCTACTGAGGTTTTAGATAAAGTGAAAAACTATGAAAATATCAGTATCGAATTTTCTTATACTTTAGAAAATATTTCTGAACAACTCAAGGAAGAAACCCGTGGAGAAGTATATGTTAAAGGTAATAAATATCGTCTCAATTTAATGGGAACAACACAAATATTTAATGGAACTAAATTATACACCATAATTCCTGCGGATGAAGAAATCAATATTTCTTCAGTAAACTCTCAGGATGATACCGCCATAACGCCATCTAAAATGCTAACCTTTTTTGAAGATGGATATTTGTATAAATGGGATATTCAGCAAAACCAAAATGGTCGTGAAATACAATATATCAAACTCATCCCAATTGATTCTAATGCTGATTATAAAAACATCTTGTTGGGTGTTGATAAATACACTAAAAACATCTCAAACTTGATTTACTCAATGAATAATGGTACGCGAACTGAAATTAAAATTTCAAGTTTTAAACCTAACGAGCCTTTATCAGAAAATGTTTTTAAATTTGATAAAAGCAAATACCCTGACTATTACATCAATGAATTAGATTAAAGTAATTTGAAAACACTTGATAGATATATTCTCTTCTCTTTCTTAAGAACTTTCTTATCGGTATTTATGATTTTGATACTCATTTTTACCTTGTATATTGTTTGGTCATTTATTAAAGACTTGGCAGGTAAAGATTTGGATATCATAATTATAGCGAAATTTATTTTTTATATTTTACCCAGTTTAGTACCGTTAATTTTACCGCTTACCATTTTGGTTACTTCAATCATGACCTTTGGTAATTTTTCTGAAAATTATGAGTTTGCAGCTATGAAATCGGCAGGAATTTCGTTACAACGTGCTATGGGAAGTTTGATTGTCTTTATCGTGGTTTTAGGCTATGTAACCTATCAATTTTCAAATACAGTGATTCCATGGGCAGAATTTAAATCGTTGAATTTGAGAAAAAATTTAGCTCAAGTTAAACCAGCAATGGCGATTGACGAAAACAGGTTTAGTGATATCGCTTCTTATGTGATAAAAGTAGAAAAAAAAACAGGTGAAAATGAAGAAATCCTAAATAATGTCATCATTCACGAAAAGAGTCAAAAGTTAAGTGGAAATCATACGGTTATCAAATCTAAAACAGGTGAATTAATTTCTGGTAACAATCCAAATTTAGTTTCATTGGTTTTAAATGATGGTAATTATTACAACGAAATTCCACCAAAAAATTATAAAGAAAGGCAAAGTCGCCCATTTGTAAAGACTTCTTTTGATGAATATGTTTTGAATATTGACATCTCCGAGCTAAACAAAACAGATTTAACAGACGAAAGTGCAACGCATCCTTATAAAGCTTTAAACACAGACGAGTTAAGAACGCATTTAGATTCATTTTCTCAAGATTATGTCAAAAACATCAGAATTTATAACCGCCTAATGAATCAAAGAAATGGATATTCTAATCTATTTAAAGATTCTAATAAAAAAGATAAAATTCGAAACAAAAAAAGAAATATCTCTGTAAATGATTCAAATACCCAACAAGTTGCCGATAGCATAAAAGCTAAAGTCATAGATCCAAAAGGGTTTTACCGTATTGATAGTCTAATTTTTGTTCAACCTAATTATACATATAGCCAAATATATAGTTTAGCAAATAATTCAGTGGGAACTTTAATACGAGAAATTAAGACCAAACAAAAAATATTTGCAAATAAAACTAGACTTTTAAATCGTGTTGAGCTTGAGCTACACAGAAAATACGCACTTGGCATAAGCTGTATTGTCTTGTTTTTTGTAGGAGCACCACTTGGAGCAATCATCAGAAAAGGCGGTTTAGGTTTGCCACTTGTGGTCTCAATTTTATTGTTTTTGGCTTACCATTTCTTTGGGATATTTGCTGGTAACAGCTCAGAAACAGGTGGTATAAGTCCTTTTTTAGGAGCTTGGTTGTCCACTTTAGTTATGATGCCTTTAGGGGTTTACTTAACTTATAGAGCCACAACCGACCAAGGCTTTATCAATACAGATGCGGTAACAGACCCGATAAAAAAAATACTTAGAAAATTAAAATTGATCAAACCTGATGACGAAAACGATTAGCCAACAAGATATAAAATTAGACAGCATAGAAGAAGCCATAGCAGACATAAGAGCTGGTAAAGTTATCATTGTTGTTGATGATGAAAACCGTGAAAACGAAGGCGATTTTGTGGCTGCAGCTCAAAACGTCACACCAGAAATGATCAACTTTATGGCTAAACACGGTCGTGGTCTAATTTGTTGTCCACTTACTGAAAGGCGTTGCGAACGGCTCAAACTCGATATGATGGTTGGCAATAACACAGATCCTATGGAAACGGCTTTCACTATTTCTGTAGATCTCAATGGCGAAGGCGTTACTACGGGTATTTCGGCAGCAGATCGTGCAAAAACCATCAAAGCTTTGTGTGACGACAATACCAAACCGCATCAATTGAACAGACCAGGACATATTTTTCCATTGAAAGCTAAAGAAGGTGGCGTATTAAGAAGAACAGGTCATACAGAAGCAGCCATTGATTTTGCAAGATTAGCAGGCTTAAAACCTGCGGGTGTGATTGTTGAAATTATGAATGAAGATGGCAGTATGGCAAGATTACCACAATTGGTGAAAGTGGCTCAAAAACACAACCTCAAAATTGTTTCTATTGAAGATTTAGTCGCCTACAGAATGGCTCATGATTCTCTTATTGAGAAAAAAGAAGATTTTGATTTGCAAACGCGATTTGGCCAATTCAGGTTAAGAGCCTATCAACAAACCACCAACAATCATATACATTTAGCATTGACTAAAGGCGAATGGAAAGCTTATGATCCTGTTTTGGTGCGTGTTAACTCAACTTTGGTCAACAATGATATCCTTGGCACGTTGACCAACAACGCCGAAAAAAAGCTTGATGATATGTTTAAATTGATCAACGCCGAAGGTCAAGGTGCAATTGTCTTTATCAATCAAGATGTGCAAAGTTTAAATCTTTTGTCAAGATTAAAAATTTTAAAAGAACAACAAGTCGATGGCATAGTCAAAGTTCCACAACTCAAAATGGATAATAAAGATTTTGGGATTGGTGCACAAATATTACACGATATTAATGTACACAAAATTAGATTAATGTCAAATTCTAAACAAACCAAACGCGTTGGTATGATAGGTTATGGATTAGAAATTATTGATTACGTTAATTATTGATTTCAATCACAACATCTTCTAACGGGCGTCGCACTTTTTTAAACTTTGAAAATTCATCATCTTGAGCACGATAGCCAATTGGCATTACTAAAACAGGTTCAATTCTATAAGTATCTAAATTTAATATTGAAGCGTAACTTTTAGCATCAAAACCTTCCATAGGACAGGCATCTATTTTTTCTAAAGCACATACAGTAAGCATATTGCCAATGGTCAAATAGGCTTGATTTATTGCCCATTGTTGAAGTTGAGAATCATTTTTATTTAAAAAATCTTCAATTAAAAAATCTCTGAATGGCTTTAAAATCTCATCAGGAGTTTGACGAATTTGTTTAACCAACTCAAAGTGATTTTCTATAAATACTTGATTGATATTTTTTTCAACACACAAGACAAACACATGAGAAGCTGTTTTGACTTGTTTTTGGTTATAGCTGGCTTCAAAAAGTTCTTCTTGAATCGTTTTATCAGAAACAACAACAAGTTTTAACGGTTGCAACCCGTAAGATGTTGGTGTTAAGTTAAATGCTGTTTTTAAATTATGAATTTTTTCTTCAGGCAATATCTTTTGGCTGTCAAAATATTTTGTAGCGTAACGCCAATTAAGTGCATCTATGATGTCCATAAAAATTTTTTTGCAAAGGTAAATGGATGCGAATTAGAAGATTATCAAATAAATCATAAAATTAATTATTAAGGTTTTGCACCAATTTGAATGAAGAGTACCGACGTCCCAGCCTGTTACAGACTGATATTTTAACGTGAGTTTGATATAAATTCCAATAAAATATATTCATATAAAATACAGATATTTAATCATTTGTCATGACGACAGAGCGAAGCATGAGCGACGAGACATCTCAGTAGGATGAGATTTCTCCTCATTCTTCGTTCGAAATGACAAAATTTGTTTACAAAAATATGTGATCATCTGATTTACAGCTTTCAATAAATCGAACTCACGTTATTTTAAGGATTCCTTATATACGGGAGACTTTTAAAATAACATTCGGTATTAAAGCTTTGTGGTTAAAATTTATTAAATTAGTAGCTTTAAATTTTATCAATATGTCAATGACCAGCATACCTATCGTCGATTTAAAAAAATTTTTATCAGGCGATGCTCAACAGAAACAATCCTTTGTCGAAGAAATTGGTTCGGCTTACAAAGAAATCGGTTTTGTATCACTAAAAAATCATTTTTTAGATGAACAATTAATGTCAGATTTATACCGAGAAGTTAAAGCCTTTTTTGATTTACCTGAAGAGACTAAATCTAAATACGAACGAGAAGAACTTGCTGGCCAACGTGGTTATGTATCTTTTGGAAAAGAACATGCCAAAGGTCAAACAAAGGGTGATTTAAAAGAATTTTGGCATTTTGGTCAAGAGCCAGAAAAAAATGCTGATTTACCTGAAACCTATCCTGAAAATCTGAAAGTTGAAGAACGCCCTAACTTTTATCCTACAGGGATGAAAGCCTATCGAGCTTTAGAAAAAACAGGAATTTATGTTTTAAGAGCACTTGCTCTATACATCGGCTTAGAAGAAACCTATTTTGACCATTGGGCTAAAAATGGTAATTCTATTTTAAGACCTATTCATTATCCGCCAATCACTGAAGAACCCAAAGGTGCTGTGAGAGCTGCTGCTCACGGTGATATCAACCTGATTACACTACTTATGGGAGCTTCAACAGGTGGATTGCAAGTCAAACGAAAAGACGGTCAATGGATTGATGCCAAACCCGACGAAGATGATTTGGTTATCAATGTAGGCGATATGCTTGAAAGACATACCAATAACAAATTGCGGTCAACCATTCATCGCGTGATCAATCCGCCACAAGAAGAATGGGATAAGCCTCGATATTCTATTCCTTTTTTTATGCATCCGCGTAGTGATATGAAGCTGGATTGTTTACCCCAATGTATTGATAAAAATAATCCGAAACATTACGCTGACATTACGGCTGGAGAATTCCTTAATCAAAGACTTGCTGAAATTGGTTTAGCTAAAAAATAACCTATGGACTTAAAAGACCAATTACAGAATCTATTTCCAGACCATGAACCAGAGAAAGATGAAGAATTCAAACCTGAACCTGAAATTGATATTTGGTTACAAGACGAACCTTTGATATGTAAATACGAAAAACGACAAGGCAAACCAAATACCATTATCGAAAATTATAACGGTGCTAAAAGTGATTTTAAAAAACTGACAAAATATCTTAAAAAAGCTTGTGGTGTTGGCGGAAGCCATAAAAACGAAACTATCATTATTCAAGGCGATTACCGAGATGAAATTATGGATATGCTTAAAGATTTAGGGTTTAAAGTTAAACGTGTTGGCGGTTGATAAAATTTAAAAAATAAAAATATGACAAAAATAAAAGACTCAGAACTAATACTAAATCCTGATGGCAGTGTTTACCATCTTAATCTCAAACCTGAAAATATTGCCGATACTATCATAACCGTTGGTGATCAAGACCGTGTAGAAAGGGTCTCAAAATACTTTGATAGTATTGTCTTTGAAACTCAAAAACGTGAATTTAAAACCCATACAGGTTTTTATAAGGGCAAAAAACTCACGGTGATTTCTACTGGTATTGGCATTGACAATATTGACATTGTGATGAACGAACTCGATGCCTTAGTCAATATTGACCTAAAAACCCGACAAATTCGAGATAAGCTCAAGTCTCTTAATATTTTTAGAATCGGAACTTCTGGTGGTATTCAAGAATTTGTTGAGTTAGACAATTTTGTTATGGGAAAAGCTGGACTGGGTTTTGATGGCTTAATCCATTATTATGAAAATGATATTTCGCAGTCAAAAGCCACAAAGCAATTGATTGAACATCTAAATTTATCCAAATTCAAAGCCCAACCTTATATCATTGAATGTAGCGATAAATTGGCTGAAATGTTTGAACATGAAGCTCAAGTTACTTCTGGAATTACTGCCACCAATATCGGTTTTTATGGACCTCAAGGCAGAACTCTTCGTTTAAAATTACAAGATAAAGATTTTGTAGATAAACTCACTTCTTTTGAATACAACGGTGCTAAGGTTACTAATATGGAAATGGAAACCAGTGCTATATATAGTCTATCTAAAATGTTAGGTCATCATGCGTTATCTATGAATGCTATTATAGCCAACAGAACTACTGGTGAATTTAGCAAAAACCCTAAGCGAGCTGTAGATAATTTAATCCAATTTACGTTAGATAAACTGTGTAAACTCTAAAGTTCAACTTGGGTTTCAATAGCTTTAACTTTCATATCTCTTTTTGACTCGTATTCAAATTTGAGATGATAGCCTCCTTTTTGTTTTTGAATATCAAGTTGACCTTGTTGGATAAGTTCATAACCCGCATCTCTGCAAAAACAAGACTTTTGGGCCAAAACCTTGGCATTTGAAAGGTCTTTGTTTGATAGTGATAGATTTTTAGCGTCTTTAGGCACTTGAAAGTAAAACGTTTCTACGTAACTATCATCTGCAATATTGGCTTGGTCTTTATACTTATATGTATATTTTATGATGTGGTAATTATCATCAGATTTGGTGTTAATATAAATTTCACCAATACTGTCTTCTAATAATTTTATAGACTGATTTTTAAGAATTTCAGTGTTGCATTCGTATCCTTTTGGACATTCAGGTGTCTCTTGAATGGTGTTTAAACTTTTACAAGATAAAACAGAAAACAAAACAATAAACATTAAATATTTTAGCATTTTAATTTTTTGAGTAAAACTAAAGATTTATTCTAATTGTGAATTCACATCTTTTAAATAATAACAATTGTTTAATTATATATATTTTATATTAAACAAAACAAATAATACTTTTGAATTATGAAATTTGAAGCTTAATCAAAATTGGCAGACAAAACTTATACTGTTTAATTGATAAAAATATTTTGCACAACAGATGATAATTACTTAACAACTTCACAATGGCAATGTAAACATATTTCTTTTAAGAAAGTGATGATTATTTTAAGATTAAAAATGGGTTAAATAATGAGTAAAGTTAATGTATTTTGGTTTAGACGAGATTTGAGATTAAATGACAATGCGGGACTTTATCAAGCCTTGAAGTCAGATAATCCTGTTTTGCCTATATTTATTTATGATAGAAACATCATAGATGAATTGCCAAAAGACGATGCAAGACTGACTTTTATTTTCAATACACTTCAAAATATTAATGAAACTTTAAAAGAAAAGCACAACTCTTCAATAGCGTTTTATCACGGAAAATCAGATGAGGTTTTTAAAAATATAATAAATGAGTATGAAATTGATACCGTTTATACCAATCGCGATTATGAGCCTTATGCTAAAGAACGTGATAGGCAAATTGAAAGCATTTTAAATCAAAATGATATATCATTTAAAACCTATAAAGATTTAGTCGTATTTGAAAAAGATGAACTTGTAAAAAATGATGGTAAACCTTATTTAGTTTTTACTCCCTATATGAAAAAATGGAAGAAAACTTTTAAAGATGTTGACTTGCCAAATTATCCATCAGAAAATCATCTTGGCAACTTAATTCAAAGCAAAAATTTGCCACATTTAAGTTTAGAAGATATGGGTTATAAACCGTCTTCAATTAAAGTTCCTGGTTATAATTTATCTATAGATTTAATTGAAAATTATGAAATGACAAGAGATAAACCTTCAATAAATGGAACTTCCAGGTTAAGTCCTTATTTAAGATTTGGTTTGGTAGGTTATCGCGAAGTCATGTCGAAAGCTTTGTCTGCAAAAAATGAAACCTTTCTCAACGAGCTCATTTGGCGAGAATTTTATATGATGATTTTATTTCACTATCCCAAATCTATTGGCCATGCTTTTAAGAAAAAATACGACCGCATTAAATGGCGAAATAATGAAAAAGAATTTGAAAAATGGAAAAACGGCCAAACGGGATATCCCATTGTAGATGCAGGAATGCGACAACTCAACGAAACGGGTTGGATGCACAACCGAGTCAGAATGATTGTGGGCAGTTTTTTATGTAAACATTTGTTGATAGATTGGCGTTGGGGCGAAGCTTATTTTGCCGAAAAACTCCTTGACTATGAACTATCTTCAAATGTTGGTGGCTGGCAGTGGGTTGCTGGCTCTGGTGTAGATGCGGCACCATATTTCAGAATTTTTAATCCTTATAGCCAAGCGGATAAATTTGATAAAGACAAAAAATATATCAAAAAATGGGTGACAGAATTTGAAACCGAAGATTATCCAAACCCCATAATTAGTCATAAAAAAGCAAGAGAGCGATGTTTAGAAACTTATAAAACCGCTTTAAAGGAAGTATAATAAATTTCTAATTAACCCATTGAATACATGATTTGGTAGAATATGTTTTGCCTTTGTGCATATGTTTTGAATTGTAATCATTGATTTTGGTTAGTGGTATTTTTATGACGTTTTAGTTGTAGTATTGATTGTTATCAAGACCAGAAATTGAAAGTTTGTAATCTAATATTTTTCTCATAAATTTATGAATATGCTTTTCATTGGCTTTGATTTTTACAAAATATTCATCCATATAAATGGAATACTGTTCAGATTTTTCTTTATAAATATGAAGTTTTCTGTAAGGAATCACTAAGGCATATGTTTCTAACAAAGACTTAAAATTCAAAATAATACCTTGAGGTCTCATTTCAATATTACAAACATTTCTATGATTATCTAAAACAAGTAAATTATGAATTTTTTGATTAGTAGATTCTATAATCAACTTTCCAGAACCAATGCCACCTAATTTAATCCGATCTTTAAAGGAAAATGCTTTACCAACACTTTCATCAATTTGCGACTTTATTTTTGGTTTATTATAAGAAACATTTAATAGCATAATCATTTTTTTTGTAAGTTAAAAAAAATCAAAAAATACCATGCTGTAAAGCTCTATTTTTTAGATTATATTTGCCTTTGTAAAAAATTATGTATGCAATTTGAGCAAGTAGTTATACCACACTTAAAAGAATTTTTTAAAAGCAAGTATCAAAAAGATATTGTTGAGTTTGAATTTCAGCAAACCCGAAAAGAATTTGAAGGTGATATAACTTTAGTAGTATTTCCATTATTGAGATACATCAAGACTAATCCTCAAGAATTGGCAAATAATATAGGTCAGCATTTAAAAGACAATTTATCAGAAATTAAATCTTATAATGTTATTAAAGGTTTTTTAAATATAGAATTGCATTCTTCATATCACCTGTCTGTTTTAGAAGATATTTATTCTCAATCAGAATATGGTAAACAACCAGATATGGCTCAAAAAGTGATGGTTGAATTTTCATCACCAAACACAAACAAGCCTTTGCATTTAGGGCATGTGAGAAATATTACCTTAGGTTTTGCCTTGGCTCAGATTTTAGAATATGCTGGTTTTGAAGTCTATAAAACTCAAATCATCAACGACCGAGGTATTCATATTTGCAAGTCAATGCTAGCTTGGCAGAAATTTGGTCACGATGAAACACCAGAAACATCAGGAATGAAAGGCGATCATTTTGTCGGTAAATATTATGTTCGTTTTGATTTGGCTTACAAAAAACAAATTCAAGAACTGATTGACAAAGGTATTCCCAAAGATGAAGCAAAAGTTAGAGCTCCCATTATGTTAGAAGCTCAAGAAATGCTTAAGCTATGGGAGAATGGCGATGCTGAAGTAACCTCTTTGTGGAACAAAATGAACCAGTGGGTTTATGATGGTTTTAATGAAACATACAAACGTTTGGGAGTATATTTTGATAAAAATTACTACGAAAGTGAGACTTACCTCTTAGGGAAAGATATCATTTTAGAAGGTTTGAACAAAGGCGTGTTTTATAAAAAATTAGACGGAAGTGTTTGGATTGATTTAAGCGATGAAGGTCTTGACGAAAAAATAGTCTTAAGAGCTGATGGAACAGCCGTTTACATGACTCAAGATATTGGAACAGCGGTAAAACGTGTTGAAGATTACGATATCAATAGAATGATTTATACCGTTGGTAATGAGCAAGATTATCATTTTAAAGTCCTGTTTTTAATTTTAAAAAAATTAGGATATACTTGGGCAGACAATTTATATCATTTGAGTTATGGAATGGTAGATTTGCCAAGTGGTAAAATGAAAAGTAGAGAAGGAACCGTTGTAGATGCTGATGATTTAATGAATGATATGAAGTTAACCGCTAAAACCATATCAGAAGAACATGGTAAGCTTGATGATTATGATGAGGATGAAAAAAATAAACTTTACCACACAATTGGATTAGGAGCACTTAAATATTTTATCTTAAAAGTTGACCCTAAAAAACGCATCGTGTTTAATCCTGATGAATCTGTTGATTTTCAAGGCAATACGGGACCATTCATTCAATATACTTATGCCAGAATACAATCTATTTTAAGACAGTTCAAAGGAAGCACTACTCAAAAACTTGCCAAGATTGACTTACACGACAAAGAAAAAGAGTTGATCAAAATATTAGAACAATTTCCAGACATTATCCAGCAGTCAGCTGAACAGTATAGCCCTGCTATTTTGGCAAATTATACTTATGAATTGGTTAAAGCATTTAATTCTTTTTATCAAAATTTAAGCATCTTAGGAGCTGATAAACAAGAACAAAAAATATTGAGAGTAAAACTTGCTACTTCAACTTCAAAAGTCATTAAAACCGCTTTTAACTTGCTTGGAATTGAAATGCCTGAACGCATGTGATTTTTGATGATAACCTTATTGCTTTTAATTTGAGAAAATTGGCGGGTTTATAATCTTGACAATATAAGATGTCCATTATGAATAGAATTCAATTTTATAGTTCACAGATAGAACAATATCACCAATCGATAAAAGTATTAAAACGAAAACTATTATACATCAGTCTTGTCAGAATTGCAGTTTTTGTAATAATCGCCATTGGTATTTATTTTTTATGGTCTTCTATAAATATAGTGGTATTGCTGGTTTTAGTTTTTGCAGGCTTATTTATTTTTTTAATCAAAAAGCAACTAAAACTCAAAAATGAATTAAAAAAAATTAGACTACTCGTAACAATAAATAAAAATGAAATTTTAGCCTTAAAAGGCGATATTAGTCATTTTAAAAATGGTAGTGCATACAAAGATTCAACACATGCATTTGCTGATGATATTGATTTGTTTGGTGAACATTCCTTTTTTCAATTCATAAATAGAACTGCTCTGATACAGGGTGAAATCAAGTTGGCCAAATATTTAAAAAGTAATTCTATAAGCAACATATCAAATAAGCAAAAAGCAGTTCAAGAATTAAGCAATCTGATAAAGTTTAGGCAAAATTTTACAGCAGAAGCATTAGCCTTAGACAAACAAGATAGGTCAGAAGAAATTCTTAAAACCCTATCAACTCATCGTAATTTTATACCAAAATATTTTAATATTTTATCGATTTTGTTCAGTCTGATTTCAATTTCGGTTTTATCGTTATTTATATTTGACTTCATCAATTTTAAGCAAGTCTTACTTTGGTTTTTTATAGGTTTAGGTCTAACGGGAATATATTTAAAAAAAATTAATGTACTATCTCTAACAACGGCTAAGGCACAAAATCTTTTTAGGCAATATCAAAAACTTATCCAAGCTATAGAAGCTCAAAGTTTTAAATCTCAGAATTTAAATTTTAAACAATCCTTACTGAAATCTGATCAAAGACAAGCTTCTCAATTTATGAAGTCTTTCTCACAACA
The DNA here is from genome assembly GCF_053628795.1 of Psychroflexus sp. MBR-150. Taxonomy (NCBI): domain Bacteria; kingdom Pseudomonadati; phylum Bacteroidota; class Flavobacteriia; order Flavobacteriales; family Flavobacteriaceae; genus Psychroflexus; species Psychroflexus sp. MBR-150. Next base: position 7,495 of record NZ_JBRJHB010000023.1, on the reverse strand, counting down.
TATTGATGCGTTAGAACAAAGGCAAAATATGATGTTAGGTGTTGTTTTAAATGCTTTTTTTCTGTGGGATATTCGGCAGTGTTTAAAAATTGAACGTTGGTTAGATCAACATAAAAATGAACTTAAAGCATGGTTTGATGTCATTGCCTATTTTGATGCCCAAAACAGCTTAGCAAACTTGGCATACAATCAAACCGAGTTTGTTTTTCCAAAAATAAATCTTTCAGATTCATATATTATTGAATGTGAATCGGCAACACATCCGTTAATTCCAGATAAACAAGCAGTTAGAAATAGTTTTGCTATACAAGATAATGAGTTTTTAATAATCACTGGAGCTAATATGGCTGGCAAAAGCACTTTTTTAAGAACTGTATCTTTGATGATTGTCATGGCTAATATAGGTTTGCCAGTTTGTGCTAAGTCTTGTCTGTATAGACCAATTAAATTGATTACGAGTATGCGTACATCAGATTCTTTAACCGATGATTCCTCTTACTTTTTTTCTGAACTTACCCGTTTAAAAACTATTGTAGAGCATTTAAAAAACGATTCGTATTTTGTGATACTTGACGAAATTCTTAAAGGAACAAATTCTCATGACAAAGCTAAAGGTTCGAAACAGTTTATTAAAAAATTAGCATCGACTAATAGCACAGGGATAGTAGCAACGCATGATTTGAGTTTATGTAGCCTTTCCAAAAAATTAGAAAATGTCAAAAATTACTATTTTGATGCTCAAATTATTGATGATGAATTGTATTTTGATTATAGTCTGAAAGAAGGCGTTTGCCAAAACATGAATGCCTCATTTCTGTTAAAGAAAATGGGGATTGTATAATTTTTTTTTGAATCAAAACAACAGGATTTCAAACAATTTTGCCCTGAATAGTTCAAATCATAGCCAAGGCACAAATAGTCTTCCTTTTTTAGACTTTTGTGCCTTGGGTTTAATTTATAGAAATATTTTTTAAAGACCGCTTATTTATATGTCGTCAAAGTTAATATTTGTGTATTTTTCTGCTGGGGTTGTGGTTTTTTCAGATCCGTTTGAGCTGTTATCTTCAAGCTTTTTGTCATAGTTAGGTTGATGTCTTTCGCTAATGACTACTTCACCTTTTTCGTCGATTATAAATTGTGTTGCATCTTCTAAAGCGGTTTTAAAATCTTCAAAATCTTCTTTGTACAGATAAATTTTGTGTTTTCTGTAAAAAAAAGATCCATCATCATTTGTAAACTTTTTACTTTCAGTGATGGTTAGGTAATAATCGCCAGCTTTAGTTTCTCTAACATCAAAAAAATAAGTGCGTCTTCCAGCTCTAATAACGCGTTCAAAAATATCTTCATTTGGTCGTTCTGCCTTTTCACTCATAATTAAATTGTTTTTGTTGATTACAGTGCCAAAAGTCTTAAAAAAATTAACATAAGACAAACATTATTTAATTTTCTTTTGTTTTAAGTTGTTTTTCATACAATGATTGGTAGTAACCTTCTTGATTTGCCAACTCATGGTGTTTTCCTTGTTGAATGATTTTTCCGTTTTCTAGCACAATGATGTTGTCTGCAAGTCTTGCTGAAGATATTCTGTGGCTTACAATAATGGCTGTTTTGTTTTTAGATAAGCTATTAAATTTTTGCATTATAACTTCTTCGGTTTCAGTATCAACGGCTGAAAGGCAATCGTCAAACAAGATAACTTCAGGAGATTTTATAATAGCTCTTGCAATTGAAATACGTTGTTTTTGTCCACCAGAAAGAGTAACGCCTCTTTCGCCAAGCACAGTGTCATAACCTTGGCTAAAATTCATAATATTTTCGTGTACTTCAGCGTTTTTGGCAGCGGCTATAATTTCTTCTTCACTTGCATCAGCTTTACCAAACTTAATGTTGTTTTTGATAGAATCACTAAACAAAAACGCATCTTGAGGAACATAACCAATAGCATTTCTCAGTTTGCTTAAATTGATTTTTTCTATTGAGATGCCATCTACAAAAATTTTGCCTTGCTTCACATCATACAGTCTGCCAATAAGTTCAAGAATTGTTGATTTTCCTGAGCCTGTATTTCCTAAAATTACCAATCTTTGCCCAGCTTTGACTTCAAAACTCACATTTTTTAAAGCTTGTATATTGGTATCTTCGTAAGTAAAACTTACATTTTCAAAGCGAATATTACCTTTTATATCAATATCTACCGCTTTTTCTGAGTTGGTTATTTCTGGTTTTTGATTTAAAAATCGATTTATCCGCTTTTGAGAAGCTTCTGCACGCTGTATCATAGTGGTAATAAATCCTACAGAAGCCACAGGCCATGTCAGCATATTGACATATATGATAAATTCAACTATGACGCCTACATTTTCAATTTCACCATCAAAATACTGATTACTGCCTATATATATAACAATGATATTACTCAAACCAATCAACAAGATCATCATTGGAAAAAATAGAGCTTGAACTTTTACTAAGTCTATATTTTTAGCTTTGCTTTCATTAGATAAATTCACAAAATTTGAGTTGACTCCAGCCATCATTCCATAAGATTTGATAACACTTATGCCACTAAAAGCTTCTTGAGTGAAGGTGTTGAGTTTTGATAAAATTTCTTGAACAACCTTGCTTTTTTTATTTATTGCTACACTTAATTTATATATGGCAAATGACAAAAAAGGAAATGGAACTAATGTGTATAGCGTTAGGGTAGGAGCTTTTATAAACATGTAGGTTATAAATACAACAAAAAGCGTAATTGTAGATACACTGTACATTAAGGCTGGACCAACATACATACGCGATTTAGATACATCATCACTAATGCGGTTCATCAAATCTCCAGTACGATTTTTTTTATAAAAGTTTAAAGATAGATTTTCGTATTGTTGAAATATTTCATTTTTTAAATCAAACTCAATATAGCGTGAAGCTATAATAAATGTTTGTCGCATCAAGAATGTAAGTATTGCTGAAGCTAAGGCTGCACCAATTATTAAGGCGATGTTAATCATTAAATCTTCACGTAAATCAACGTTACTATATTTCTCACCATTTAAATATTTTTCAATTGAAGCAGTAGATTGACCAATAAGTTGAGGTGGAAAAATTGAAAAGACTTTTGCACTTATGGTAATAAAAACACCTAGTAAAAGCCGACCTCGATATTTATATAAATACTTATTTAAATGTGAAAGTGAATTGTTTCTCATCGTGGCGAATTTACTTGATTAGCTCATTAAAATAGCCAAAATAATAGAAATTTTAACTAAAATATATCCAACTTATGCCAGGTTTGAATTGCTCTAAAAAAACTCAGGACAAAGTTTTAAAACACCGTTGGATATTGAGCCAAGCTAATTAAAAGCTTAAGATTTTAGAGACTATTTCCTGGATATGTATTGTCAAGATAATCAGGGATTCCATTAGCATTTGAATCTGGAAAATCAATTGTACCATCTTCATTGATGATGATTTCATCTATAGTTAATTTAGAATCACCATCATCATTTCGGTCAGCATAATTTGGTATGCCATCACCATCGGTATCATCTCCAATATCATCACCATCTCTGATATCATTTACACGACGATTGTTATTGAGGTCTTCTAAATATGAAGGAATCCCATCTTGGTCGTGGTCTGTAAGTTTTGATTTGTAGAGTTGTACTGAGAAAATAATAGGTTGATACTGTTTAATTGGCGAAGCAATTGGAGGTGAAGCAAAAAAACCTAAACCTGAAGGTACAAAAACTACACCAATTCCAAAATCGTCATTAAAACTTACGGTTCCATCGTTATTTTCTACAAATCCAGATGAACCTCTCAATTCGGGTAACAATTCATAGAACCCTCTAACAGTTTGAGGTAAGTCAAACCATGTCGGGTTGGGATTAGTGTCAAAAACTTCATTTTCAATAGTAATTCCTTGAAAGGTAACAAGTGTGGAGTCGGCAAATTTTGGATGTCTTTCATTTAGGTTGCCCTCACGTTTTAATAAATAATACAATGTATATTCAACGTCCTGTTGAGTAATTTGTTTGCTATTGAGAAACTCTGATTCTATGATTGGCGTTTTGTCAATATTTTCACCTGCAATAGTATCAAAGACAACTATTTGAAAATTTGGATTTTGGGGATTATCTACAAATTCAAAGAAATGCGTTTCTAAAAAATTTTCAATTTCTATTTGGTTTTCTACTTTAACTTCCTCAGGATCTCTCAATTGAATATTTGAACTCGAGCCACCACCATCATCACTGCCACAGGAATTAAATAGTAATAGTGAAAACGCTATAAATAAAAAAGATTTCATTAACTTCATTATAACAATATTTTGGGTGCAAGATACAATTTTCTCTTATTTTTGATGTTAAAAACCATTTAAGACCGTTAATATTATGCGCGTAGATAAATTTTTGTGGTGTGTTCGGTACTTTAAGACAAGAAGTCAAGCTACAGTAGCATGTAAAAAAGGTCATGTTTTAGTAAATAATGATAAAGTGAAAGCGTCCAGAGATGTTTATCCTACTGATACAATACAAGTTAGAAAAAATCAAATCAATCATTATATTGAAATTATAGATATTCCAAAATCAAGGGTTGGTGCAAAACTGACTAATATTTATATTATTGATAAAACGCCTAAAGATGCGTTTAAGTCACAAGAAATGTTAAAATATTCTCAAAATTATTACAGAAAAAAAGGTTTGGGAAGACCAACAAAAAAAGATAGACGAGAGATTGACGAATATTTAGAAAAACCTAAAAATAAAGAAATAGATGATTGACATTCAAAACTATTGGGAAGAACGTTACAAAAAAGGTAAAACAGGTTGGGATATGAATCAAGTCTCTCCACCTTTAAAGAATTACATTGATCAGCTTAAAGACAAATCCTTAAAAATTTTAATTCCTGGAGCAGGTAATGCCTACGAAGCCGAATACCTATTCCAAAATAACTTCAAAAATGTTACTGTTGCTGATATTGCTAAAATACCTTTAAATAATTTTAAAAACAGATTGCCCAACTTTCCTCAAGATAATTTGTTACACATCGATTTCTTTGATATCAATGACACTTTTGATTTAATTATCGAACAAACTTTTTTCTGTGCTTTGCCACCAAAAAAAAGACCAGACTACGTTAAAAAAATGCATGATTTGTTGAAGCCTAATGGCAAATTAGTGGGCTTGTTATTTAATTTTCCATTAACTGATGAAGGACCACCGTTTGGTGGTAACATAAATCAATATCAAAACTATTTTGAAGAGCTGTTCTGTGTTGAAAAGCTTGAACCTTGCAAAAATTCTCATCCAAAACGACAAGAAAAAGAATTGTTTTTTATAGGGATTAAAAAATAGTTTATGAATTTTAAAACAGGCTTATAAATATTGATTGCTACTCAAAATACTATTTCAACGTCTCATAAATATTCCTCAAAATACCTGCTTGCCACTTTTGGTTTGGCAAATTAAAAATATTGACTTAAAAAAGGATGTTATGGTGATGTTGAAATTTTATTTTTTTTGACATATAAAACTAATTCTATCTAAAAACATAGTATTTAGCGATTATAATAGCGAATTATTATATTTGTGTTAAGATAAAAAGAACAATTAAAAATATAATTGAATCTAAAATTGGAAGAGGTAAAGCTATAATGGTTATTGGACCTCGCCAAGTTGGTAAAACAACTTTAATTCTCGATTAACTTAAAAATGAAGATTGACTTAGGCACTTAACTACTAATATTTTTTATGTAACATGGTTTTGTTGTTATCATTCTATTGATTAGATTATCGAATATATTTGCTTTCATGAAACTTCGATTAAATCTATAGCAGTATTCATCTAAATAATCTTGTAGATCATTTACGTGATGATGGACTCCTCTTAACCAACCTTTTAAGTTCATTATTACCCTGTGCAGTTCAGGAAAGTTGTTTCCTTTTTTACCTGAAGGTATACGAATCATATTTTCAAAATCTTTTTCCAAAGGACTATATCCCGACCATTTATCAGTTGTCACTTTTGCATCAGTGCTAATGTGGGTTTTCATAAAGTCTCCCAAGTGTTCAGCACTTGCATTTGGTATAACTCGTACATAAAGCCTGCTAACACCTTTCCTTTTTTTCTCTATCCCTACTACAGCGAGTTTTTTCTTTGTGTTTTTCCTTCCCTTAACACCTTCTTCCTCTCCACCAAAAACCGTTTCATCTACCTCTGCATCACCTTCAATCTTATAGTTTTCAGAGCTTTTCATCGCCTTCATTACCTTTCGCTTGAATGCCCAGCAGGTTTTTTGACGTAAATCAAGTTTACGGCTGAGTTCTGTTGAGGTAATGCCTTTTTTATTTGTTGCAACAAAATAGACTATGTAGAATGCCTTTAACAGGTCGAACTTAACCTGATGGAACAAGGTCTGAGCTGTTGGAGATTCTACGTAACGGCAGGAGGTACATTGTTTGGAGTAGGCGGTACTTCCAGCACAACTGTTTGTATGACCGCATTTCCTACAAATAAAACCTTCTTTCCATTTTAACTCTGAGAGATATTTCAAACAATCATCAGATGTCTTGAAGAGGTCTTGAAATTCAAATAACGATAGGCTTTTAAATCTTTGCTCCATAATTTAAATTATTAAAAGCACTAATATAGTGGTTTTAGCAATATTAACAAAATGCCTAAGTCAAAATGAAGATTTTGCTTTCTTTAATGGAGACGATCCCATTGTCAGGGCAGAATTAGATACTCCAAATACAAAAGAAATAGAAAACATTTTAGCAGGAAAGAAAACTGTCTTTATAGATGAAGCTCAACGCATTAAAAATATAAGCTTGACTTTAAAAATTATAACCAATCAGTTTAAAGATCTGCAATTATGAATAAGTGGTTCATCATCGTTTAATTTATTTAATGAACTCAATGAACCTTTAACTGGAAGAAAATGGGAATATGAGCTTTTTCCTATAAGTTGGGAAGAATATGAAAACCACGTTGGTTATTTAGAATCAAAACAAGATTTAGAAAATAGACTTATTTATGGGATGTGTTTAGAAGTCATTAATAATAAAAAAGGTGAAGAATAAAATACCTCGATTTGTTTAGACCATTATCAGTTGATTCTTAGTTGATTTTTTAGGCTGCATTTTTATATTTTTCAATTGGTTTTTCATTGATCCCTTGATGTTTTTTATTGTGGTATTTATCCATCCATTTTTTTATTCCTTTATATAGGGTTATTCCATCCTCAGCTGGGTTAAGATATATATGTTGATACTTTATGGTTCTCCAAAAGCGTTCGATGTAAATGTTATCTAAAGCTCTTCCTTTACCATCCATACTGATCTTGATGTTCTTCTTTTTAAGTAGTTCAACGTATTGTAAGCAAGTAAATTGGCTGCCCTGATCTGAGTTTAGTATTTCAGGCCTTCCGTTAGTCTTAATAGCTTGTTTAACGACTTCTATGCTGGCTTGAGCACCTAATGTATTAGATAG
>NZ_JBRJHB010000022.1:0-39343 GCF_053628795.1 Psychroflexus sp. MBR-150 | reverse complement strand
GGCAAAACTCGTGGCGAAGCGGAAAAAATTGAAAAATTTATCAAAAAACAAAAAAGCAGAAATCTGATTGTCAAACTTACACAACCTGATTTTATTCCCAACGGAAAACTAGCTCAGTTGGTTAGAGTCCCGCACGTGCGGGATTAATCAGAGGGTTCAAGTTTTTTAGCCTATTGAGGCTGAAGAGTTGATACCGAGTTTATCGAAGTAAGTCCTTGAGTGTAGTTTTAAAATCGAAAATTTAAATAAGTGTACTGCTTTTTAATTATCAACTGAAACAAATTTGTAACACAAAAGAGCTCTTAACAACGTTTTTGATATTATTATACCTTATTATCTATTAAATAACAGGAATATTTGTTTTTTCCCGTAAAGTTTGTAGGCTTCCCTTAATTATAACTGTTTATTATTCAAATACTGTTACAAATTTCTTGTATTTCATATTTCATTGGTATAATTTGAAATTTAAAATATCACTCCAATCTATCAGGGAACTTAATTACATAAACTACTCGCGATTTAGAAAAGTATTAATGCAAATATTTTTTTCGAAATTCTGTCGGATTTTCTTGAGTAATTTTCTTGAAAACACGATTAAAATACGACAAACTATCAAAGCCAGAACTGTAGCAAGCATCGCTTACAGTATTACCTGACATCAAAATTCTTTTTGATTGACTAATTCGGTAACGATTTAAAAATTCAGTAAATGTGTGTTTTGTCATTTTTTTAAAATAACGGCAGAATGCCTCTTTAGTCATATTACTGAGATTCGCCATCTCTTGCAGTTGGATTTTGTTTTGATAGTTTTTATCAATATAAGTAAAGATATTTCTAATCCTTTTTTGATTTTTATCACTTCTCAGATTGTTGTATGGTCTGTTGTGTAAAAGCTCAACGTCATCAATATTCGAAAGCTTATCTAATATTCTGAGTAATTTAAAATATTGCTCAACTGGATCAAGCTCTTCTAGTTCAAATAACTCTATTCCTATTTGCTTCTTTAAACCGCTATTGAACGCAATACCATGTTTTGATTTTTCAAATAGTTTATTGATAGTTTGCAATTCTGGAGTACCATAAAAATAGGTCTCCACCAATTCTTTTTTGAGATGTACTACAACTTTTTTATAGTCTGATTCTACCCCATAATCAAAATTTAAATGTGGAATATTTGACCCTATTAATACTAGGTCACTATTTTTATAGGTAGTGATATGATTCCCAACATGACGTGTGCCATCCGCCCCTTCAATATAGACCAATTCATATTCAGGATGAAAATGCCAAAAGAACAGATCATTTAGTCTCGGATTAAACATCAAACTGAACGATCTATTCAAGTTGTTAGTGATGGTTTCTAGCTGAACTTTCATTGAAAATATTTACAAACACACATATATATAAATACAAAATTAAACGAAATATATCAATATAGTACAAATACTTGTTAAGGCTATTAAACTTTTATTCATGATTATAACTAATCTTTGTAATTGAATATTTAGCACAATTCTAAATATTAATAGAGTTTAATTTATTCATAATGTATTTTTAAAACTGATATATTGAATTAAAACATTAATATCTTAAATATCAATTATATAAATGAATTACGACATAATTATTGAAATAATAATGTTTTTATTTAATCACATTTAAAAGTAGCTAAGCTGTTAGTATCACGAGTTAACAAAACAAATTATTATCTGTTTAGCTAAAACTCAAGATACTTTGAAAAGAGATAATTTGATTTAAAAAAATAAAACAACTTATAGGTATCAAAAATTATATCAATAAAGTATAAATAAGTTAAAAAAAAAATAAACGCTTATAAATCTAATTTTAAACTTTAAGACAATGGAAAAAACAAAACAAAAAATTAACACGGGTAACGAACACCGAGATATTCCTGGAAATCCTTCTACTTCAAAAAGTAGCAAAAGTAAATTACGAAAAACCGCAACTGCTGATTCTCTTAAAGTCTTATCATTAAAACAATGGAACTTTTGGAAAGAAAACGGTTATGTTGTCATTAAAAATGCTGTGTCACGTGAACAAGCTAAGAATACAGCGAAATTTCTTTGGGAATACGAAGAAAAAAATGCTGAGGATAAAGAAACTTGGTACACTGCTCCACGAGCCAAAATAAAAATGAAGGAACTCGCTGGAACAGGTATGGTAGAAGTGTACAACAACCAGCACCTCTGGAACAATCGTCAAACACAACGTGTCTATGATGCTTTTGTCGATATTTGGGGAACCGAAAAATTGTGGGTAACAATAGATCGTGCTAATTTGAATTTCCCAATGCGTCCTAGTCACGAGTACAAAGGTTTTATACACTGGGATTATGATCCAGAAACAAAACCTCAAAATGTTCAAGGCGTATTAGCTTTAGCAGATCAAACTGACCCCAATATGGGTGGGTTTCAATGCATTCCGTGGTTGTTCAGAAATTATGACAAATGGAAACTTACACAACCTAAAGATAGGGATCATTTTAAACCAGATATTACGGGTCTTGAAGACAAGCTAGTGAAAGTCTCTATGGAAGCTGGAGATTTGTTGATATTTAATAGTTTACAACCACACGGCATACGACCCAATCGTTCTGAAAATGGAGTGCGAATTGCCCAGTATATTTCAATGATGCCCGCAGAGGAGGACAATCTAGAACTAAGGAAATGGCGTATCAATTCATGGAAGAATCGTGTTGCACCCGAAGGATATGCCTTTCCTGGAGATCCTCGAAATTGGGAACAGACTAAGTATAAAAGAGCAGTATTGTCAAATTTAGGTGAGAAATTACTAGGTTTAAAAAAATGGTGATTTTAAAAATGAACTTATCGAAAGTAAAACACCAAAGGGGGAATCTCATTTTAGGTGTTTTAGAAATATAAATTTATATTTACAAACCATTTGAGTAATATCGCACATGCGGGATTAATCAGAGGGTCGAAAGTTCGAGTCTTTCAGGAGGAGCAAAAGCCTTACATTAGCGTAAGGCTTTTTTGTTTGTTATCATGTTTTACCTTTACATTTTATACTCAGATAAATTTGATAAATATTATGTCGGTTCTTCGCTGAACCCTTGGAAAAGACTAGTGAAACACAACTCTTCTAAATTTAATACCTTTACTTCTAAATACAGACCGTGGGTTTTAAAAGCGGTTTTTGAAGCTGGCAAAACTCGTGGCGAAGCGGAAAAAATTGAAAAATTTATCAAAAAACAAAAAAGCAGAAATCTGATTGTCAAACTTACACAACCTGATTTTATCCCTGATATAGTTGAAGTTTTTTTAAACATCAAATTTATGCTCCAATTATAATACATCAAATATGTAGTTAGTCGGTGGGATACAAATAATAATCACCTTTTGAGTTTTATAACTTTAGGGTGATGTTTTCTAAAACAAAAAAGCCGCCAAAAATTGACGGCTTTTCAGGTTTAAATTTAAAACTTAGAAATTAATTTAACGCTTGATAAATTTCAAGCTATTTCCTTTTTCATTTTTGATAATATAAATTCCCCTTGATAAACTCTGAACATCAATTTTTGAAGAATTTTTAATTTCAATCAATTTTTGTCCATTAAGATTAAATATGGTATAATCCCCAACTTGATCTGCTTCTAAAAGTGAGTCCACAGGGTTTGGATAAACTTTGAAACTCAAATCGTTTAAATCAAAATCTTGTGTAGAAAGCGTAATATTACTCAATTCATAAATAGATAAAGTTGCACTGACTTCATTAGACAACACCAATAAAGCTTTACCAGTGCCACTATCTTCAGGAGCAATATAAACAATACCTTCAGGACCTAAATCTCCACTTTCTTGTCCACCTGGCGTGGCATCTCTATTGTTTTCATATTCTAAAAACACAGGTGCAGAAGGATTTGTAACATCGTAAGCCATTACTCCACCAATACGTTCTAAAATAATAAATGTGTAATAATTGCCATTGATTTCTTTAACAATCACATTTTCAGGCTCAACCCCTTTATTGTCACTTCTATTTTTAAAAGAATTATTACTGTTACTGGCATTAAATATAGCACCGTAAACTGGATCAGCTGCCGTAATATGAGCAAAATCATTGCCACTATCGTAAACCAAGTTTCCAGCATCAGCGTTAAAAATACTAAATGAACGACCACCTAAAATATGAATTTCTTCAAACAATCCGTCTCCATCAGCATCACCAGAAGCATTGGTTACATTTATAGCTCCAAGGTTTGCTTCAAGGGCTAAGATATCTATATCTTGAAAAACGGCTGGATCTAAGGTATAATCAGCATCTGTAATATTTCTTTCTTCTTCAAAAGCATCATATTCTCTAGCATCTCCTTCATTTGCAGTAATGAGATAATTAACTCCGCCAATATTATAAGTAACAATGCCATCAGGCATATACAAGCCTTTTATCGGCCAATTGGCATCAAAAATAAAGTCCGTTTCGTCAGAAGTATCTAAAGTGTTTTCTGGTAAACTGTGATCTTTTAAACCAAAAGATTTAATGTCTGTTACAGTATTTGTAGTCAAATCTATAATAGCATAAGCGTTGTTTTCTTGACAAACTACATAAGCTGTTTGAGAGTCTTCACTTACTGTAATATATTCTGGCTCCAAATCTTGAGAAACACTAGCTCCTGGACCAAAAATTCTAATGTCATTGGCATTAAAAGAAGCTTCTTGTCCATCAAAAGCATTGAAATTAATTTCTGTCACATTAGCTTGGGTAATTCCTGCTAAACCACCAGTAACATCAATTTTACTTATACTGCCTTCTGGATCAATAGTATAGTCTTGACTAGGTTGACCTTCATTAGCCACTAAAACTGAATTACCATCAGGTGTAAAAGTTAACATATCAGGTAAAACTCCAACCATTACTTGAACGGGGTTGTTGCCATCTACGTCTGTAAAAACAACAAATCCTGGATTAGTTTCTACATTATCGGCAACTGCAATGGCAACAAGTCCATTTCTGACGTCAACACTTTGTGCACTTGCACCAAAAGGTGTTATATCAATATTACTAATGGTTGAAGGTGCTGTTGGAACAGATAAATCTATGATTTCAATTTTAGTATCGTTGACTACAAATAAGCGTTGTGTAGTTGGGTCAAACTTAGAAATTTCTGCTGTACCATTTGGGTCAACGGTATAGCTGTTCAGGTAATTTATATCCAATACAGTTTCATCTGCTTGTGGCACATCGTTGTCATCGTCTAAAATGTAAACTGGTAGAACAGAGTTGCCTAAAGTAGCATTAACTGGGTTTGATAACTCTAAAACAAAGAATACACTACTATCATCTGTATTGTTATCAATAATAGGAATCGTTACACTTTGTGCTACTGTAGAACCAGAAGTGAAATTTAAAGTTGAAGTTGAAAATGTAAAATGTGTGCCGTCTAAAGCCGTTCCTCCCATCATAACAGAAACATCTACGCTTGATGCATTAGAAGGTGCTATTGATGGTGAAACATTAATAGTTACATTGCCTCCATTTTCATCTACTGAAACAACTGTTTCTTCAAAAGCCAATTGAACTTGAGTAGATTCTGGTGCATTTCCTGGAGATGCAATATTAGGTGTATCTGCTGCATCACCGCCTAATTGTAAGGTTGCAACTGCGCCGTTTGCATTGCCAACTGTACTAAAAGTTGCCAATTCCACATCATAAGATTGACCATCGTTGGCCGCTGTATCAGGATAAGAAGCAGTTTCAAAAGGTGAAGAAGCTAAAGGATCGCCTAACCAAAGATTGACAGTATCGCCACCACTGCCAAGTCCAGCACCATCAACAAACCCAATTTCTACGGTGGATAAATCTAAAACTTCACCCCAAACATTTTGAAAAGTAGTTATATCAGCAGTATTGCCTGTGATTAAAACCACAACAGACTCGCCTGGTTGAATGTCTGTAATTCCTTGAATTAAATCGGCGGTTGTTGCATCTGCTGATTCGTCATCGTAATATAAATCTGGATCAACGCCTGATATCCAAGCCACTCCACCATTATTTTTGATTTCAAACCAATCTTCGGTTAAATCGTTACCTGCTTGACCTGAGAATATTTCAGTTATTACTAAATTTGCTGGTAAAGGCATTGCATTTCCTGGAGATGCAATATTAGGTGTATCTGCTGCATCACCGCCTAATTGTAAGCTTGCAACTGCCCCGTTTGCATTGCCAACTGTGCTAAAAGTTGCCAATTCCACATCATAAGATTGACCATCGTTGGCCGCTGTATCAGGATAAGAAGCGGTTTCAAAAGGTGAAGAAGCTAAAGGATCGCCTAACCAAAGATTGACAGTATCGCCACCACTGCCAAGTCCAGCACCATCAACAAACCCAATTTCTACGGTGGATAAATCTAAAACTTCACCCCAAACATTTTGAAAAGTAGTAATATCAGCAGTATTGCCTGTGATTAAAACCACAACAGATTCGCCTGGTTGAATGTCTGTAATTCCTTGAATTAAATCGGCGGTTGTTGCATCTGCTGATTCGTCATCGTAATATAAATCTGGATCAACACCTGATATCCAAGCCACTCCACCATTATTTTTAATTTCAAACCAATCTTCGGTTAAATCGTTACCTGCTTGACCTGAGAATATTTCTGTAATTTGAAGGTCAAAACTTCCAGGACTTGGTGCAACACCAAAACCATCTAAACCACCATTTGCAATATCTGAAGGCGTAGTGTTGATGGTTTCAAATCTTGTGCTTGGATCTGTGAAACCCGTTAATTCTCCAGTAGTAATACTGCTTAATAATGCAATATTTTGGTTTTGTGTTGAAACGCCATTACCTTCCCAAGCACTCCCAGGATCGGTATTGGGACTTCCAAAAACATCAGTAGTTGTCGTCCCAAGTTTCAGAACTAAAGCATCATCACCGTTAAAAGTAAAAGCTTTTTCATAAAACAAAACACCATTTGAAGTGGCTACAGGCTGCATGTCAATGGTGCCAACAACAAGAACTTCTCCAGGTTGTAAAACACCACTATCAATAGTAAAATCTGAACTTGGAGCTCCACCATTGGTTCCTTTTTCTATGATGAGATTATCAACTGAAAAATCAATTGCTACACTTGTGTTGTTCAAAATTTCGAGACCTTTTGGGGATGTCCCGCTATCGGTTTCTACATATTGACTGATAATCTGAGCAGATGCCCAACTAGAAATCAATAATAAAGCTAATAAAGTAATGTGTTTCATAAGACTATAATTTTAGATTAAATTTTGGCTAAAATTATTACACTAAATCTTAAAACACATTAGCTAAAAATCAATAAATTGTTTAGAAATTTAGAATGAAAGTTAAGTTATGGTTAAATCTAAAGAAGATTTGTTTTTTTTGATAAAATTTAATTTACATTCTCAATATTGTAACCTAAATATTCTACCATATGTTCTTTAAATTTGATATCATATTCCTCTAAATCTTTTAGAATAGGATTGTAAATATCTGGATAAATGGGTCTTAACACGCCTTTACGGGTTATATCTCCATTTAAAATTTTAAGTGTAGCCATACCAACGGGAAGTCCTACTGTTTTAGCCATAGCGGTGTAAGTTTGGTCTTCGCCAATACTGACCATTGTAGAGTCAATTTGATGTTTTTCATTGTTTAATTCATAACCAAATTTATGATACATCACAATCATGTCTTTGTCGTTGGGTTGCAAAGTCCATTGATCTTCTAATATTTTTTGCAGTGCTTGAGCTGGTGTGGCTTGATCTAAACCTATTTTTTTATCAGGGTTAAATAAATCAAGCTCTAAAAGTTTTTCCCAAATCAAATCATCTTGATCAATTTTAAGATTATGTCGCAACTTCAACTCAACAGAATCTGTTGGCGAATAAGGTAAAAATGAATTAACAAACTCACGGTAACTCATATCTTTGGTGTTTTCCATAATATATGTATCGTCTGTCATACCGAGCTGAACAAAAACATTCCAAGCTTTTGAATAACCAACTCGACGTAATGTGCCACGATATATAGTGGGAATATTTTCTAAACCGTAAATATCTCTATATTGCAATGAATTTCGATTGGCAATACCTTCAAATCTACCATATTCTGGCACATTCATAAACTCAGTTCGTCTAAACAAACGCTGATAAGGAATGTATTTGTATTTGCCTTCTTGGATAAATTTTGCTGCACCACCTTGACCAGCTACGACTACATTTCTGGGGTTCCAAGTAAATTTATAATGCCATAGATTATCATCGCTTTCAGGGGCAACAAGACCTCCTGTAAACGATTCAAACATCAACATTTTGCCGCCTTGATTTTTAATTCGATCTATCACTTGCATTGCACTCATATGGTCAACACCTGGGTCAACGCCAATTTCGTTCATAAAAGTTAAACCCTTGGATTTCACTTCATTATCTAATGCTTGCATCGCTTCAGAAACGTAAGAAGCTGTAACCATATTTTTCCCAAATTTCAAACAATCTTTAGCCACTTCAATATGAAATCTCGCAGGAAGCATTGAAACAATAATGTCAGCTTGTTTTATAGCTTTCTGTCTATCATCTGCATTAAAAATATCTAAACTTTCAGGTTTTAAGTATTCTGAAAATTTAGTCATTTTTTGAGCTTGTTTCAAGTCCTTGTCTGCAATAGTGATTTCTAATTGTTGTTCTTGAGATTTTTGGGCTAAAAATCGAACTAAAGAAGCAGTAGATTTTCCTGCACCAATAATGAGTAGTTTACGCATAAATTTATATGATTTTTTGTCTGTTTTTGTTGTTTTTACGAAGGTATATAAATCTACTCTTTTGACTTATAATAAGCCGATAATATTATATGCTAATTTTAAAAATACCTGAATTCAACAATTAAAAGTAACTTTTGATTTGATAATCTAAACTTAATCTCTACCAATTTAGTAGGAAATAAAAATTATTGTAATTTTGTAACTTATTCATAGTTTATGAAAAAAGAATACAAACAGGCTGTATTGGCTGCTATAACTGGTGGTAAAGAAATTTTAAAGGTTTACAATACCGATTTTGAAGTTGAATATAAAGGAGATAATTCGCCCTTGACGCTCGCCGATCAAAAGGCTAATGAAGCCATTGTAGAGAAATTAAAGCCATTGGGCATTCCTATGATTAGTGAAGAAAATAAAAATAAAACTTTTACTGAAAGAAAAAACTGGTCTCAATGTTGGATCATTGATCCATTAGATGGCACCAAAGAATTTGTAAAAAGAAACGGTGAGTTTACAGTAAATATCGCTTTGGTTAAAAACCAAAAACCCATATTTGGGGTCATTTATGTCCCTGTAACAAAAGAGTTATTTGTTGGTTTAGTTAAAGAAAACAAATCTTACAAGTTGATTTGGGATGACACAAAAAATTTTGATGACAATTTTAATGATGCAAAAACATTAAAACCAACGGAATCTGAAACAATGAGAGTTGTCGGTAGCCGTTCTCATATGAACGAAGACACACAAAAATTTATTGAAGAATTAAAATCCAATCAAAACAAACCCGTAGAAATTGTCTCAAAAGGCAGCTCCTTAAAATTTTGTCTCATCGCTGAAGGAAAGGCCGATGTTTACCCACGATTTGCACCGACAATGGAATGGGATACTGCAGCAGGTCAAGCCATTTGTGAAGCTGTTGGACTTCGAGTTGTTGATCAAAAAACACAACAACCTATGCTTTATAATCGAGAAAACTTACTCAACAATTATTTCTTGGTGACTAAAAGTTAACAAATATGAATAATACGGTTTTTCATAATTATAACATCACAAGACAAGATCGCGAAAAGCAATTGAAGCAGTCGGGCTTGGTTTTGTGGTTCACGGGTTTATCAGGCTCTGGAAAATCAACGCTTGCCAATGCTGTTGAACAACAATTGTTTAATTCAGGTTATAAAACTTACACCTTAGACGGTGATAACATACGTCAAGGCATTAACAAAGGTTTAGGGTTTTCTGCCGAAGACCGTGCTGAAAACTTAAGACGAATAGCTGAAGTGGCTAAACTTTTTGTGGATTCAGGGCAAATCTGTATTGCAGCATTTGTTTCGCCAACACAAGCAGACAGGCAACAGGTCAAAAACATTATTGGACCAGATGATTTTTTTGAAATATTTGTAGATACACCACTTGAAGTTTGTGAAAAACGCGACGTCAAAGGGCTTTATGCCAAAGCAAGAAAAGGTGAAATCAAAAATTTTACAGGGATTTCAGCACCTTATGAAAATCCAAAACATCCTGATATTACAGTTAAAACAGTAAATAAAAGTGTAGAACAATCTGCCCAAGAAGTTATCAATAAAATCAAACCACATTTGAAATTAACACGTTATGAGTAAATATTATCTCAATTATCTCGACGAATTAGAATCTGAAGCCATATTCATCCTAAGAGAAGTTTGGGCACAATTCCAAAATCCTGTCATTATGTTTTCAGGCGGAAAGGATTCTATTTTAGTTACACATTTGGCTAAAAAAGCATTTTATCCTGCAAAAATTCCTTTTTCACTTTTGCACGTTGATACAGGCCATAACTTTCCTGAAACGATTAAATTTCGTGATGATTTAGTGAAAAAACTTGGGGTTAATCTACTCGTTGGTTCTGTTCAAGAATCTATAGATAAAGGTCGAGTGCTGGAAGAAAAAGGTAAAAATGCAACCAGAAATGCACTGCAAATCACCACTTTACTCGATGCCATTGAAGAACATAAAATTGACTGTGCCATTGGTGGCGGAAGACGCGACGAAGAAAAAGCCAGAGCCAAAGAACGCTTCTTTTCTCACCGTGACGATTTTGGACAATGGGATCCTAAAAACCAACGACCAGAATTGTGGAATTTGTTGAATGGAAAACATTTTGAAGGTGAACATTTTAGAGCTTTTCCTATCAGTAATTGGACTGAAATGGACGTATGGAACTATATTTTAAGAGAAAACATATCAATTCCGTCGCTTTACATCGCTCACCAAAGAGAAGTAGTTTGGAGAAACGGTTCTTGGATTCCTAATTCAGAATTTTTAAAATTGGAAGATCATGAAGAAGTAGTTACCAAAAAAATAAGATTTAGAACACTTGGCGATATCACCATCACAGGCGGTATTGAGTCTGATGCCGATACATTAGAAAAAATTGTCGAAGAAGTTTCAACTATGCGTCAAACCGAACGCGGCAATAGAACTGATGATAAACGTTCAGAAACCGCAATGGAAGACCGTAAAAAAGAAGGTTATTTTTAAACAAAACTGAAGAAAAAACGATAATATTATGAATATTCAACATAATCAACTTTTAAGATTCACAACAGCTGGAAGTGTTGATGATGGAAAAAGCACTTTGATAGGTCGCTTGCTTTACGATTCCAAATCAATTTTTGAAGACCAAATCGCCGCCGTTGAAAACACCAGTAAACAAAAAGGTATAGATGGCGTAGATTTAGCCCTATTTACCGATGGCTTAAAAGATGAGAGAGAACAAGGCATCACTATTGATGTGGCTTACCGTTATTTTACTACACCAAAACGCAAGTTTATCATCGCCGATACGCCAGGTCACGTTGAATATACCCGAAATATGGTAACTGGTGCTTCAACAGCCAACGCCGCCATTATTCTTATCGATGCTAGAAATGGTGTGATTGAACAAACAAAACGCCACGCTTATATTGCCTCTTTATTGCAGATTCCACACATTTTAGTCTGTGTTAATAAAATGGATTTAGTCGATTATAGTGAAGAACGTTTTAACGAAATTGTGAACCAGTTTGAAGAATTTGCTTCAAAACTTTACATCAAAGACGTGCGTTATATTCCAATCAGTGCTTTAAATGGTGACAATGTAGTCAACCGTTCTGAAGAAATGACTTGGTATAAAGATTCTCCACTTTTAAACGCTTTAGAAACTTTACATATCAGTAGTGATATTAATAAAATCGATAGCCGTCTAGCCGTTCAAACCGTGATAAGACCTCAGCGAGAAGGTTTTATTGATTACCGTGGTTATGCAGGCAGACTACAAAGCGGGATTTTTAGAACTGGCGATGAAGTCACTGTTTTACCTTCAGGATTGACTTCAAAAATAAAAAGTATTAATGCTGGTGAAGATGAAGTGCAAGAAGCTTTTGCTCCGATGTCGGTTTCAATAACATTAGAAGACGATATAGATGTTAGTCGTGGTGATATGATTGTAAGAAAAAACAACCAGCCCCAAACCTCACAAGAATTTGATGTGATGCTGTGTTGGTTGAATCGAGATGCTGCCAGACCGAGAACAAAATATACCATTATGCATACCAGTAATGAGAAAAAAGCAATGATCAAAGATGTGGTTTACAAAATGGACATTAATACTTTTAAAAGAGATGAGACTGACAAGATGTTGAATATGAATGATATAGCCCGTGTAAAAATAAAAACCACAAAACCTTTAATGATTGATGCTTACCGTAAAAACAAACATACGGGAAGTATTATTTTGATAGATGACGCTACAAAAGAAACCGTTGCTGCTGGTATGATTGTTTGATCCCCTATTATTTTCTAAAAAACAAAACTACCCGAAGTTGAAATCAGCTTCGGGTTTTTATTTGACTCAGAGCTTAAGTTTCTATTCTAAACTAACGTGAGTGTGATATAAATTCCAATAAAATATATTCATATAAAATACAGATATTTATTCATTTGTCATGACGACAGAGCGAAGCATGAGCGACGAGACATCTCAGTAGGATGAGATTTCTCCTCATGCTTCGTTCGAAATGACAAATTTGCTAACAAAAAGATGTAATCATCTGATTTACATATTTCAATAAATCGAACTCACGTTAAACTAAACTTCCAAAACACTGTTTTCTGAGCCCAAATCGTTCCATTTGTAGCTGTCGGCTTGTTCTTCGTTTTGCCAATTTCCGTCAACTAAATATTTGAATTCGTAAGTTTTGCCTTTTTCTAAATCAATAGTGCCTTTAAAATTACCGTTTTTCAATTTTTTGAGTTCGTTTTTAGTTTGACTCCAATCGTTGAAATCACCACTAACAAAAACTTGTTTGGCGTCTTTGGCTTCTACAGTAAAAGTAACTTTGCAGACAGGTTTGGATTTTAAATATTGTTTCTTGATTGCCATAATAATATTTTTGAAACAAATTTAATATTTATACCTATATTTTAAGTATATAATTTTAATATAATGTTATTTTTATGTAAAACATATAATAAACCTTAAAAATATAAATAAATATAAACACGAAAACGTTATACAAAAATGATTGTTTAAAGAATTAGTAAATCTGCTGTATTATATTTCTTATAAATTTGATTATTAATTGTTTACAATCTTCAAAAGTTGGTCTAAATCTTCTAAATCATTGTGATAATGAAAGCTAACACGCAAACCATTTCCTCTTTTTGAGAGACTAATATTAGCTTTTTCAAAGTCTTGAAATCGTTTTTGATTGATACTTAAATTAAAAATGGTTGAATGTTGAGATCTTTTAAACACTACTTCATCTATAAGTTGTTGATTTTTAAAAGTTTCAAAGGCTTGACGAGAAATATTTTGTAAATGGTTTTGAATGTTTTCTATTCCAATTTGGTTGTAATGTAATTCCAAAGCCGTTGCCAAAGATTTTATGGCAATTAAGTCGTAATGACCTGGCTCTAAAAAGCCCATAGGTTTTGATGCTTCCTTGGTTTTGTCTATCAAACTATTGGCACCGATTTGCTTAGGGTTCAGCTCATCAAGTAGAGCTTCAGAAAGCATCACAATACAATTGCCAAGTCCAGCGTTGAGCCATTTATAGCCACTTGAAATCATTAAGTCAATTCCTGAATTTTTAAAATCATAGGCTTCAACGCCAAGATACTGTGTGCCATCAACCAAAATTTTTAAGTTGGGAAAATCTCGCTTTAGTTTTTGAAAAAAAGAGGTTTCAAGGTGAAGTCCACTAAGATATTGAACTTTACTTACAGCAAAAAAATTGGGTTTATATTTGGCGATATACTCATAAATATCATTCTCAATTTGACTCGTTATAGAAATACTTTTACAATCAAAACCTCTGTTTTTTATAGGCAAACGAATAGAAGGATAATCTTCATTGAGATACAAAAAAGTAGCAGATTCATTTATGGCGTCTAAAACAGCATTAAAAGCCAAAGAAAAATTAGCCGAAATGGCTACTTTATCTTGGTCAACATTAAAAATCCTTGCAATATTTTTTTTGGTTAGAGTGATAATTTTATCTTCATCATTCAAAAAAACACTGCCTTGATTGTAAAAATCTTCGTTGTCTTTTTGTTTTTGTAAAAGCACATTTATAGACAGCAACCCACAAGCTGCCGTATTGAGATAGGTGAAATTTTGAGTTTGTGGAAAAATAGTCTTGGTATTCATCAACATTTAGCTTAAATTTGGAAGACTAAAATACAATTTATTATGACTTCTTCTAAAGATATTGATATCGATCAAAAAGAGTTGTTCAAAAACGCTAATAGGCGCTTAATTCAAAAAAAGCGTTTAGTGCATCACCTCGTCTTTTTTATAGCAGGTGCCGTGGTTTTAATTTTTGTCAATTTAGTTTTAGAATATCAAATTGATTTTAAGCCCTTAGGCTGGCATTGGTTTGTTTCAGCTATTTTGATTTGGGCATTTTTTCTCCTTGCTCACACCATCAATGTGTTTTTTGTTGAAAAATTAATGGGCAGAGCTTGGGAAGAAAAATATATGAGTAAACTTGTTGAAAAACAATTGGTTAAACTAAAAAAACTTCAAAAGAAAGTAGATGAAAAATACCCATTAGAAGGCACAAGTCAAGATAAACAAGATGAAAATCAGTCTAAAACTGAACCCCAAAACCCTAAAAAATCTTGAAGTTAATTGCTATTGCTGCCGTTGGAGAAAGAAACGAGTTGGGTAAAGACAATCAATTGCTTTGGCATTTGCCCGATGATTTTAAGCGTTTTAAAGCTTTAACGAGCCAGCATTTTATTATTATGGGCAGAAAAACCTTTGAGTCTTTTCCTAAACCTTTACCTCACAGGACTCATATTGTGATTACACGACAAGATAACTACCCTATCAAAGATTGCATTGTTGTAAAAAGCATTGATGAAGCCATCAAAATAGCTAAAAAACAAGACAAGGTTTTTGTGATTGGTGGTGGCGAAATCTACAAGCAATTTATGCCATATGTTGATGAAATAGAACTGACCCGTGTTCGTGGACAATTTGATGCAGACACATATTTTCCTGAAATCAATTTGAATACTTGGACATTAACCCAAAGCAAACATCATCCAAAAGATGATAAACACAACTACGCCTTTGATTACGAAACCTACACCCGAAAATCAGTTTCATAATGCAACATATTAAAAAAATATGTGAGTTAAACGGCATCAAATTTCAAAATATAAATCCGCTTAATGGCGGTGATATCAATGACACTTATAAGATTGATTCTCCAAAGCGAGATTATGTCATTAAAGTCAATCAAGTCAAGCGTTTTCCAGATATGTTTAAGCTTGAAGCTAAATCGCTAAGTCTTCTTTCAAAAACCAAAAGTTTTGTCATTCCTGAAGTCATTGCTTATGGCGATTTTAAAAATTACACCTATCTCATTTTAGAATATATTGAAAGTGGACAGCCTGAAAATTCATCTGAAACCTTTGCAGTTGCCTTAGCAAAACTCCATAAAACCCAATCGGAAACATTTGGTCTTGATTTTAACAACTATATCGGTGGCCTACCGCAACCTAATCTACCAAATTTTGATAATGCTTTAGACTTTTATATAAATCTGAGATTAGAACCTCAATTTAAGCTCGCACGGCAAAAGGGATTTGAATTTAAAAATCTCAATAATTTCTATAAAAACTTAGAGGCAATTATCCCAACAGAAAAATCCTCTCTAATTCACGGCGATTTATGGGCGGGCAATCATTTATTTACCAGCAATGGCAAAACCTGTATTTTTGACCCAGCCATAGCTTATGCACCGCGGGAAATGGATTTGGCGATGATGAAACTATTTGGTGGCTATTCTCAAGATATTTTTAAAATATACAATGAAATATCTCCATTAGAACCCAACTGGAAATCTCGAATATCGCTTTGGCAACTTTACTATATTTTAGTCCATCTCAATTTGTTTGGATCTTCGTATTATAGTCAAGCAAAACATATTTTAAATCAATACCAATAAAAAAACCTGTTGAGTGTCAACAACAGGTTTGTGAGATAATGTGAAATAAGGAACTATTTCTTTTTAGTTTTATACAATTGTTTGATTTTAGCAATTTCTTTTTCTGAAAAATTTCCTTCTAAAATTTTTACAAATGATTCATCAATTTTTTTGTTGGTTGATGCCAGTTGCTCAGGATCATCAGACAAGTTATTTTCAGCACGAGCACGACCTAATTCAGTAGAATAAATAGCTCTATAGAGTAAAAGACTCCTATCATCATCAAGTTTGAGCTCTTGACTGATTTTGGTAGCAGTTGCTTTACTAGATTCTGCTAAGCTTTGTGGGTTTGAGTCTTGTGCATAAACTCCAATACTCATAAATGTAAAAATAGCAATGTAAATAATTGATTTCATAATTTTAATTTTGCGATAAATTTAATCGTTTTTTTAATATAAAACAAATCTAATAGATTTTGTTTCAAAATTTAAGCTATTTCAAATATATTTAGTTTATTTTACTAAGATTGCGTTAATTAGATCCTTTTGGATATTTACTAATTTTACTTTTAAAAAAAATTTTTTATGAAAAGTTTTATTACACTCATGATGCTATTGTTTTTTTATATATCGTCAGCTCAATCTGTTGAAGGTTATGTTTTTGACAAAAAAAAACAAACTCCAGTTGTTTTTGCTAGCGTTTATACCACTCAAAACACTGGTGTGATTACTAACCAAGAAGGTGCTTTCAAAATTAAAATTGACAATTTATCAGAAATAGACAGCTTAATCATCACAAGTTTAGGCTATGAAAAATATTCTTTAGCCTATAATCAGCTCAATAATTTAGACACTATTTTCTTAAAAGAACAAAAAGAAATGCTTAACGATGTAGTGATTTCTGCAAATAAGCTAAGTGCAAATCAAATTATCCAAAAATTTAAAGATAGTATTAGTCAACGGCATTTTATAGAGCCAACGCAATTCAAAATTTTTAAACGAACGCACTATATAGACAATCCTAAGTCTTTAGAAGTAGAGATTAATAAATCTTCATTTATGACACGCAAACAAAGAAAATCGTTCAATGATAAGATTGTAAAATATTTTAAAGATATCGATGGCAATATTTCAAATACCTACGAAGATCTGCTTTACAACGCCTATTATTTTAAAGATTCTATGAATGTAGATTATGTTAAAGGCACAAAACTCATCAATTTAAGTCAAAACACATCGGTTGAAACCCTTCAAAAAGAAGTATTTAAAGAATTGCTTACCGCTTTAGATACTGAATCAACTTTTAAAGTCAAATCAGGTCTTTTTACTGTTGATGATAGTTTAAGCACTAAAAAATTTATTCAGTTTAGCGATAATTCTATCAAAGACACATTAAAAAATTCAACTACCGAAAATTCAGCTTTAAAATCGCTAACCCACAACCTTCCAAATCATGATATATTTGAAGATTTAGACCATTACAAATTTAAACTTATCGATACAAAATTGTATGAAGACGAAGTTGTTTACGTGTTAAGCTTTGCTCCTGATCACAGAAAAGCCAAATACCAAGGCAATGTATATATCAATGCCGTTGACTTTGGGCTAATGCGTATGGATTATAGACTTATTGAAGGCGAAAAAGAAGCTGGTCGTAATATGAAGTTTTTATTAGGTATAAAGTATAGAATTGACCAAAGTGAATATCAGATTATTTATCAAAAGCATAAAAACAACATATATTATCCCAAATATTTTCGTTCAAAATACAATCAGTATGTTTATGTAGATAGAAACATTAAATTTAAAGAAAATATAGATGACAGAAGCGAAAGAATTCAACTCAAACTCGATTTTCATGTTGAAAACAACAACCAAATGATTACCGAATTTTTATTTATGAGCCCCAAACCCATAGACAAAAACAACTATTCTTTTGATAAAAATGGATTTGCATTTTCTGAATACATCAAAACCTACGATCCAAAAATTTGGGAAGAATATGATATCATTCAAGTTACAGAAGGTATTAAAAATTACGAATACTAAAATTTATTTATGACCCAAAGTAATCCTCTATTAAACCATTTTGAAATTCCACCATTTTCAAAACTCAAGCCTGAACATTTTAAACCTGCTATCAAAGAATCCATTGAAAAAGCAAAACGAGAAATCAATGAAATAACCCAACAGAAAAATCCAACTTTTGAAAACACCATCGTCGCTTTAGACAATGCAGGTTATGATTTGGAGCGGATTTCTCAAATTTTGTTCAACCTCAACTCTGCTGAAACCAATGAAGATATTCAGCAAATCACACAAGACGTGTCACCGTGGTTAAGCGATTTTCAAAATGATATCATGACCAATGTTGAACTTTTTGAAGCGGTAAAACAAGTTTACAAACAAAAAGATGAGCTAAATTTAAACCCAGAGCAACACACACTTCTCGACAAACATTATAAAAGTTTTGTGAGAAATGGTGCCAACCTGAACAAAGATCAACAAGAAAAACTGCGTGAAATTGATAACAAACTTTCAACCTTGAGCTTGAAATTTGGTCAACACGTCTTGGCAGAAACCAATGCATATCAACTGCATATCAAAGACCAATCAGAGCTTAAAGGTTTGCCTGAAAATTTACTTGAAGCAGCATCAGATTTAGCAAAACAACAAGATAAAACAGGTTATATTTTTACACTGCAATATCCGAGCTATGTGCCGTTTATGAAATATTGCGAAAACAGAAAATTGCGTAAAGAAATGGCTCTCGCCTTTGGCAAACGTGGCTTTCAAAAAAACGACAATAACAACGAAGAGATTGTAAAATCTATTGTAAAATTGAGACACAAACGTGCCAATCTGCTTGGCTTTAAATCTCACGCCGAATATATTTTGGAAGAACGCATGGCAAAATCTCCTAAAAAAGTCAATGATTTTTTAGAAGATTTGCTTTCAAAAGCCAAACCCGCAGCACAAAAAGAATTTGAAGAATTATCAACTTTTGCAAAAGACAGAGACGGTATCAACCAATTACAAAAATGGGATGTGGCGTTTTATACCGAAAAACTCAAACAACAAAAATTTAATTTAGACGATGAATTGTTAAAACCCTATTTTCCACTCAACCAAGTTATAGATGGTGTTTTTCTGATTGCCAATAAACTTTATGATTTGAATTTTAAAGAAGTTGATAATATTGAAAAATACCATAAAGAGGTCAAAACCTATGAAGTTTACGATGACAATCAAAATTTTAAAGCGATCTTTTACGCTGATTTTCATCCACGTGCAGGAAAACGCGACGGTGCTTGGATGACCTTGTATAAAAATCAGTTTAAAACCCAAACAAAAAACGAAAGACCGCAAGTGTCTATTGTTTGTAATTTTAGCAAACCCACTCAAACCCAACCGTCTTTGTTAACTTTTAATGAAGTGACAACTTTGTTTCACGAATTTGGACACGCCTTACACGGAATGCTTGCCAATACGCAATACCGTAGCCTTTCTGGACCATCAGTCTATTGGGATTTTGTTGAATTGCCAAGTCAATTATTAGAAAACTGGTGTTACGAAAAAGATGCTTTAGACTTGTTTGCCAAACACTATAAAACCAGCGAAACCATTCCTGAAAAATACGTTGAGCAAATCAAAGCTGCAGCCAATTTTAATGAAGGCATGCAAACTTTAAGACAACTCAGTTTTGGTTTGCTTGATATGGCATGGCATACCACAAATCCAGATGATATTATAAATGTAAAAACTTTTGAAAAAGCCGCTTTTGAACCTACGAGATTAGTTGATGACGTTGAAGAAAACTGTATGAGTACGGCATTTTCTCATATTTTTCAAGGTGGTTACTCGGCAGGTTATTATTCTTACAAATGGGCAGAAGTCCTCGATGCCGATGCGTTTGAAGCTTTTAAAGAAAATGGTATTTTTGATGCTAAAACCGCAAAAGCTTTTAAAACCAATATTTTAGAAAAAGGCGGCACCGAAGAACCAATGCTGCTCTATAAACGCTTTAGAGGTCAAGAACCCAATCCTGAAGCTTTGCTCAAACGTGCTGGTCTTTTGAAATCTGAAAAAAATTAGTTATTTTTTGATTCAATACAAATATGAA
This sequence comes from Psychroflexus sp. MBR-150, assembly GCF_053628795.1. Classification (NCBI taxonomy): domain Bacteria; kingdom Pseudomonadati; phylum Bacteroidota; class Flavobacteriia; order Flavobacteriales; family Flavobacteriaceae; genus Psychroflexus; species Psychroflexus sp. MBR-150. Next base: position 19,012 of record NZ_JBRJHB010000022.1, on the reverse strand, counting down.
TGCTAATTGAAATAAAACATCTTTAATCATGGCATCAAAAAACTTAATCGTAAGCATCATCCAAACCGAATTAACTTGGGAAAACAAAGACGCTAATTTTAAAAAGTTTGATGACCTTATCAACGCCATAGAATTAGATACAGACTTGATAGTTTTGCCCGAAATGTTCTCAACAGGATTCAGTATGAATGCCAAAAAACTTTACGACGAACCTGAAGGACAAACCTTAGATTGGCTACAACATCACGCCAAAGCCAAACAAGCTGCCATTACAGGAAGTGCCATTATCAAAGACCAAAATCAATATTTCAACCGATTGTTTTTTGTTGAACCCAACGGTAATTATAAAACTTACGACAAACGCCATTTGTTTACCTTAGCTGGCGAAGAAAAACATTATTCTGCTGGACAAGCCAAACTTATTGTTGATTACAAAGGCTGGAAAATCTGTCCTTTGGTTTGCTACGATTTACGTTTTCCCGTTTGGATAAGAAACCAAGAAGACTATGACTTGCTCATTTTTGTCGCCAACTGGCCAGCTATGCGCGTCAAAGCTTGGGATGCTTTATTGCAAGCTCGAGCCATTGAAAATATGAGTTATACCATAGGTGTCAACCGCATTGGCGAAGATGGTAAAGGCTATCCACATTGTGGACATTCTGCTATTTACGATGCCTTAGGCGAAAAAATCACAACCGATTTATTTGAAGAAGCTTTTGTAGAAACTAAAACTTTGTCTAAACAAGGTTTAATTGAAACTAGAGAGAAATTTGGGTTTTTGAGAGATAGAGATGAGTTTAAGGTAAGTCATTAGTTGTTAACTTTCCACTTATCGGGAATAATAGCAAAATCAGAGTTATCTAGTTTAGTAACTTTCTTTTGCATGTGAGACTTTTTAAATTTATCAAAATTATTCTTAAGTAAAACGACTTTTCTACTTGGGTTTACTCTAGCCAAATCATAACTAAAGTTATTCGGTGGAAAATAAATTTTAATTTTAATATTTTTATAGTTCTCTTTAATAAATTCTATTGGAGGTATTAAATCACTATCTGCTGTAACTAATACAATTTTATCAACTTTACCTAAAGCACAATCACCTATTAAATGTGTTGCTATATTGACATCTGTTCTTTTTTCTTCTGGTTTCGAAAAATGAGTATTACAACTTCTGCAAAGTATGTCTTTTTCAATATATTTTCCTCTAATAATTTCAAACTTTTCTTGACTTAAAATATTATTTGCTTTAAAAAGAGCACTTTGTCTTGAGTTTTTTGATGAACTTAAAGGCGATGCAGTAAAGTACTTTACTTTAACTAAATTATCTTTATCATCTAAAAAGTATGAAAAAAATTTTACTATGTTTATCCAATATGCACATAACCATTTTGGCTGTTGCTTTGTTATATTTCTAATACCATAATAAAAATTAAATCCATCAACATAAAAAATTGTTCTCATATTAATATAAAAAAAGCTGTCTTTAAAAGACAGCTGAACTTTACCAAACAGTAAAGCGATGCTTATAATGCAAAAGTAATATTATTTGTTTAATAAAAAAATCTTTAAATGTTTTTTTACAAAAAATTAACTCTAAATCAAATAACATATTAAGGTAAACTGACTCGTTGCACAACATCCCAATTGGCTCTAAGTTCTAAAAGCGTTGGACTGTATTTGACGGCTTCAGGCTGAATATTTTCAAGATAATCGCCACTGTCCCAAACCCCATTGTTGTTGTCGTCATAAATCACTTTGATATAATATTTGCCAGGGTTGACGTGCTCAAAAGTATGTGTGTTGGTATTGGTTAGTATAACCGATTTTTCAACTTTTTCTTTATCATCTACCAGTTGCACTATGGCAGGATAGCGATCAAGGTTGGTGATGGTTAAAACTAAAACACTGTAATCTGATAAGGGTTTTGTTTTGAGGTTGAGCTTGATAGTGTCGTTTGTATTGCCATAAAAATCTTTAACCGCACCAGGCAAAATACTCATTTGATATTTAGAATTTTCAACTTTATCAAAGGCCATTTCAACTTGATTTTGAAAAGAATCAACGCGAAATTTAAACTTTATTTTTAACGAATCGGTATCAATTAAATCTATTTTACTGGTATCGATATATTCTATGGGTAAATTAGCTTTGATAAAAACACGTTCATCAAATTTGATCATACTCTTGGGTTTGGTTTCAATTTGAAGCGAATCGGCTTCCATATCTTTTGTTTTAACCACAAGAGTGTCAACTTGAGATTGATGCTTAAAAGCAAATAATAAGCTATCTCTTTGAAAATAGGGTTTCATCCAATAATTTAAAGTGTCGCTTTCTCTACTTTTCGTAATTCGCGTCTGAAATGTGTCGGGTGCTTTGGTCAGTAGTTCAATATTATAATCCATGGTATCTAAAACGCCTTGGTAACCAAAAATCAAATGGTTTTTACTCACTTGTTTTGGACGAATAGGTTTAAAATCTTTATATGTATTAAATAAGTTAATTTTATAATTTTTTGTTGTCGGCAAAGTGATAAAGCTATCGATAAAACCTATTTTTTCTCGACCAGGATTAAATTTATAATCCCGGTTTTTATCCTCTAAAGCTACTAATTTGTATGTGCCTTCTCGCATATTTTCTAAGCTAAAGACGTTGGTAGAATCTTTTGAAAAAGTTACATAAGTCGGTAACTTTTTAAATACAACAGAATCTGAGTAAGTACTGTCTTTTTCATACAGCAACACACTGACAAACTCTGGCGTTTCTCTAAAATTCATATCATTCACAAAACCGTCAAGTTTCAGAGAATCAATATAATCTCCAGTAGAAAATACATATTTAAAAAATGGGAGCGGATTACCTTCATTGTTGTCTTCTATACTTTGCCCAAAGTTGATGGTATAAGTGGTGTTGTCTTGAAGCGAGTCAATAGGTAATTTTATTCTAATTTCTTTAGAGGCTGTTCCCATGGGTGTTATTTCGGGTCGTGGCAATATAGGTGGCGAAAAAATAATTTGTTGTTGTGCATTTTGCAGTCTAATAAACTCATTAAACTGAATTCTAATTTCTTCTTGATCGAAATAAGTTGAATAATTTTGTGGACTTGAAGAAACAAATTCTGGTGGCGTCACATCTTTTGGTCCGCCTTGAGGACGACCAATTTGAGCACAACTGTATATAAGTGTTGCAATGAAAACTAAACCAAAAATTAATCGAAACCGATTCAAAATCTATTTTTTTACAAAGAAACAATTTTTTCATTTGATAGTCGCTATGTCAAATCATTCTATTACTGAGAACTTGAACGCGTCGAGTTTTAATTATGTAAATTTGCAATATGAATAAAGATATTATTTTAGAAGACCTAGGATTAAAAGATTATAAAGCAACTTGGGACTATCAAGAACAGCTTTTTGATAGTATTTTGAACACCAAAATTAAAAACCGACGTCAAAATTTAACCGATAAGACGTCTAACTACTTTCTATTTGTTGAACATCCACACGTTTATACTTTAGGAAAAAGTGGAAAATTAGAACACTTATTACTCAACGAAGAACAGCTAAAAGCTAAAAATGCCACATTTTATAAAATCAATCGCGGTGGCGACATTACTTATCACGGTCCAGGTCAAATTGTGGGCTATCCGATATTAGATTTAGACAATTTTTTCACTGACATTCATAAATACCTAAGAACTTTAGAAGAAGTCATTATTCGTACGCTTAAAGATTACGGTATCGAAGCCACAAGAAGCAAAGGCGAAACAGGTGTTTGGCTCGATGTGGATACGCCATTTGCTCGTAAAATTTGTGCTATGGGCGTTCGGGCTTCGCGTTGGGTAACAATGCACGGATTTGCATTTAATGTCAACGCTGATTTAGGTTATTTTGATAACATCGTGCCTTGTGGTATCAAAGACAAAGCCGTGACTTCACTCAATGTAGAATTAGGGCAAAAAACAGTTGATATAGATGAAGTAAAGGAAAAGCTTAAACATCATTTTGAAACTTGTTTTGAGGCTAAACTCATACTGAAATAGCCACAAATTCTCGAATGAAATATTAGTGCATTAGTGGCTGAAAAATTAAAGCCACAAATTCTCGAATGAAATATATTAGTGCATTAGTGGCAAAAAAATAAAGCCACGAATTCACGAATGAAATATTGGCGCATTAATGGCGTAAATTAAAAGCCACAGATTTAAGAATGAAATATTAGTGCATTAGTGGCTGAAAAATTAAAGCCACGAATTCACGAATGAAATATTAGTGCATTAGTGGTAAAAAAATAAAACCACGAATTCTCGAATAAAATATATTAGTGCATTAGTGGCTGAAAAATTAAAGCCACGAATTCACGAATGAAATATTAGTGCACCTGCCTTTGACGGCAGTCGGGTTAGTGGAATAAAAAAACTTTATGTATTTTTGATAAATTAAGGTTATGAGTGAATTGATATATAAAGATGAATCTTATTCTATAATTGGAAAATGTATGGAAGTCCATAATCAATTAGGATCAGGATTTTTAGAAATTGTTTACAAAGATGCATTAGAATATGAATTCAAGAAATGTGGAATTGAATACGAAAGAGAAAAAAGATACAAAGTAAATTATAAAGGTATTATTTTACCTCATAAATTTTATGCTGATTTTGTCGTGATGGATAAAATTATTCTGGAAGTCAAAGCAGTTTCCGCTATTTCTGATGCCTTTGTAGCTCAGGCTATAAATTACCTCAAAGTTTCAAATAACAAATTAGCATTAATTGTAAATTTTGGAGACTTAAAACTCAGCTACCAAAGAATTGTTTGTTGAAATAGATGCGAATTTATTAGTGCATTAATGGCATAAATTAAAAGCCACAAATTCACGAATGAAATATATTAGTGCATTAATGGCATAAATTAAAAGCCACGAATTCACGAATGAAATATTGGCGCATTAATGGCGTAAATTAAAAGCCACAGATTCAAGAATGAAATATATTAGTGCATTAGTGGCTGAAAAATTAAAGCCACGAATTCACGAATGAAAAAGATGCTATAGAAATTTTTTTGATTTCACAATAATTTTTGAATAGCATTATTTCAACCATTTCTTAAAACTCAATTCCGCCTCTAATATTGATTTCAATTCTGCAATTTTCACCCGCTTTTGCTCCATACTATCACGATAACGGATAGTTACAGAATCATCTTCTCTGGTGTCGTGGTCAATGGTAATACAAAACGGTGTTCCTGCTGCATCTTGACGTCTGTAGCGGCGACCAACGGCGTCTTTTTCGTCATAAGCTACATTGAAATCCCACTTGAGATCTTCAACGATTTTTTCTGCAATTTCTGGTAAACCGTCGCGTTTTAATAAGGGTAAAACAGCTGCTTTTACTGGTGCTAAAATTGAAGGCAGTTTTAAAACTGTTCTCGAAGAGCCGTCTTCCAAAGTCTCATCTTGAAGTGTTGCTGAAAAGACAGCAAGAAACATACGGTCTAAACCAATTGAAGTTTCTATCACATAAGGCGTGTAAGACTCGCTTTCTTCATGGTCAAAATATTGTAATTTTTTACCTGATAATTTTTCATGGGCTTTCAGGTCAAAATCGGTTCTGGAATGAATGCCTTCTAATTCTTTAAAGCCAAACGGAAAATCAAATTCAATGTCTGTTGCCGCATTGGCGTAATGTGCTAATTTCTCATGGTCGTGAAAACGGTAATGCTCTTTGCCTAAACCTAAGGAATCATGCCAAGCTTGGCGTTGTTCTTTCCAATATTCAAACCATTTGAGTTCGTCTCCAGGCTTGACAAAAAACTGCATTTCCATTTGTTCAAACTCGCGTTGTCTGAAGATAAACTGACGGGCAACAATTTCATTTCTAAAGGCTTTACCGATTTGAGCAATACCAAACGGGATTTTCATCCGACCTGTTTTTTGCACATTGGCAAAATTTACAAAAATTCCCTGTGCCGTTTCAGGTCTAAGATACAAGTCAGATGCCGACTCTGAAGACGCACCCATTTTAGTACCAAACATCAAGTTAAATTGTTTGACGTCGGTCCAATTTTTTGACCCTGAGGCAGGACAAGCTATGTCTAATTCTTCAATCAAAGCTTTGACATCAGCAAGGTTTTCTTCAGTAAGCGATTTAGCCAAGCGTTCTAAAATTTCTTTTGAACGTGCTCTGTATTTCACCACACGTGGATGAGTGTTTACAAACTGTGCTTCGTCAAAATCATCGCCAAAGCGTTTTTTGGCTTTTGCAATTTCTTTTTGCACTTTTTGCTCTAGTTTTTCTACATAATCTTCTACTAAAACATCAGCACGATAGCGTTTTTTAGAATCCTTATTGTCGATTAACGGATCATTAAACGCATCGACGTGCCCAGAAGCTTTCCAAGTTTTAGGATGCATCAGTATAGCCGCGTCTAAACCAACGATGTTTTGGTGGAGTTGCGTCATACTTTTCCACCAATAGGTTTTGATGTTATTTTTGAGTTCAACGCCATTTTGACCGTAGTCATAAACCGCACTTAAACCATCGTATATTTCGCTCGACGAAAAAATATAGCCATATTCCTTAGCGTGAGCGATTACCTGCTTAAATTTATCTTGATTATTTGCCATAGCGCAAAAATATAAATTAAAGCCTGATTATGATTTAGAAAGATACATATTTCTATGTTTATGTGTTTATAGGTTTTTAAGTTTACAAGCTGAAAGTATTATGTAAGCTTTTTATATGAGTAAAGATAATTAGAATAAGATCCTTACTAACATAACGTTAGGCTTTGCAAATCTTATGGCTAATAAATAATTGGTATAACAACAATAGACTTCGCATAAAGCAAAATCTTATAAACCCATAAACTCATATTATGACATTGCTCATATTTTATAGACCAAAATTTATTGATATTTGGAATACAATTTAAAACCTATTAACGATGAAAAATCGAGATATCATATCAAAAATAATGACCAAAAACTTGGTTAAACTCAATTTAGACGACAGTTTATCAAAAGCCGAAGCCCTATTCAAAAAAAACAAGATTAAACATTTACCCGTTGTAAAAGGGGATAAAATCGTTGGTATGTTGAGTTATTCAGATTTGTTGCGTATTTCATTTGCTGATGCAACAGATGAGTCTGGTAATTATGTAGAATCTACTGTTTACGATATGTTCAGTCTTGAACAAGTTATGACCCATAAAGTGATTTGTGTCAACAGTGATGATTCTATCAAAGATGTTGCTGAGATTTTGGCTCGTGAGCACTTTCATGCCTTGCCTGTTATTGAGCATGATGAACTCATTGGCATTATCACCTCAACAGACATTATCAATTTCTTTTTAGATCGGTTCTATTAAACCATTCATCTATATAATAACGTGAGTTCGACTAACGACATATACTTTTATTTTAGGATTGTTTAAAGCAGTTTTTCAGCTAATGAAGTCTCTAACCAACAGCAACTGAGAATGCCAATTGGTTTAGAATGTTTCAACATGCTTAAACTCAATTTTTCTCTTTATGATTATGGCGTCATTAACTACAAAAGGTTTAGGTATCATATGAGAGGAACGTTTGGGGACATCAAAAACAGCCTTGTCTAATAAATCAAAACGGCTCTCATAAATCACAAACTCAGGTAATGGCAATTTGCTTTTAAATTGAATAATTAAATTTTCGCGATTTACCACATGATATGTCAACAGACGGTCTTGATAACGCTTATAGAAAATATGATAAGATTCATTTTTACTAAATATTGAGTCAGCAGTTTGCCCATTAACTTCAAAATGTTCAAAATTATATTTTTTATCAGCATAGATTTCTATTCGTCTAATTTCTATTTCTGGGGCAATACTCAGGTTGACTTCTACTTTGTTTTGACTTATAGTATCAACAGTGATTTCATATTTTGATTTTGACAAATTTATGTAGGGAGCAATTGCTTTTCTATTAAATCTCGTTTTATACTTGCTTTGCAAACTCGTGCTATCAATTGGTATTGTGTTTTTAAAAAACCCTTTATTCCAAGCATCTAAGTTTTGGTCATAGGTAGCCCAAAAGGCTTTTTTTGTATCAACATCTTGCAGGTAAACTAAACTATTGGGTTTAGGTCGTGTTTTAGAAAATCCCGAATTAAAATGTGCAACAATAAGAAAAGCTACTCCTAAAAGGAACAATACACGTGATAATAACTTTTTGAAAGGTAAATAACCAATAAAACTATATACAAGTCCAAAAACTAAAACACAAAAAACAGTAGATATGACAAGCATATTTAAACCTAAGCCAACAGGGAAAAACTGAATTAATGGAATGACAAGCCCAATACATGGTAGGCTCAAAAACCAAACTATAAAAAGATTTGGAATTTCTTTAAACGTAGCCATAGCAAATGCAATGATTCCAAAACCAAGTGGAATAATAAAATAAGAAGCCCCGGGCAAATAAATATTTATCAGTGCACAAATAATAAACCAAAAAAGTATTGGTGCAATTAAAGCATTTTGTGGGTTAAGTTTTTTTTGAAATCTTGTATATATCAAAAATGTTAACCCAAGTGTTAGGCATACAAATGCAAAAATATAATTGTGCCCATTGTAAGGAAAACCCTGTAGAATTTCAGAATATTCTGGATATAACCAAAGCAATGCTTTCCAACCCAAAAAACCAAATGCAAATGCACTTAATAATGAAATAATAAAAGGCAAAAAACCTAAAAACATTTCACGCCTGTTAATAGATTTTGATTTAAAACCAAAAAATATAATAATCAAAAAAAGTAAAACGTTTGCAGCATAAGCCCACCAAATCCAATCAAAGGGATAATGAAACATACCAAATTCAGGCAAGTTAAAATAAACCATATCTGAATCACTCATAAGATTGTCATCCAATGAGACTTCACTAAAATGCTTCAAAAGATCAATAGCATATTCACCTTGATGAGAGAGCGAATTTTTATCTAAGCGTTTTGGTATATCAAGAGAAGTATGATAATCAAAATGGTCGTCAATAAAGGCAAAGAAAAAACTCGGTATATCTGCTTTTTCTCTGAACACAGTAGAATCAGTGTCGTTTGGCAACATTTTATAGACACTATACATAAGAGATGTTGCCATAGGATGTTTGATTTCAGATTCGGCAAACGCCTTTATCATTTTAGAGTTGCCGTGATTGGTTTCGATAATCATATTACTTGGACCACCGCTACCACGAGCTTCAAAATTCAATACTAAACCTACATTTTTAGCCCAAGGATGATTATCTACAAATAGATTTGCACCAAGAAGCCCAACTTCTTCAGCATCTGTGAAACAAATAATAATATCATGTTGAGGTATTGTGCCTGAGGCTAAAAACGCTCTTGTGGCTTCTAAGATTGTCGCAACTCCACTAGCGGCGTCACTTGCTCCAAAAGATGAATGTGGTTCAGAATCGTAGTGAGACATCAATAGTAAAGCCTTAGATTTTGGATTTGTGCCTTCAATTTTAGCAATAATATTTTCTGGAATACTAAACTCACCGTATTTGTTAAGGCTATAGCCTTGTTGGGTATGGACTTTTAGACCGAGATTTTCTAACTGATTGATAATATAATTTCTAGCATAACTATGTTGATTAGAGCCAACATAATGTTCGTCTGAAGCTAAAGCTTCAACATGCTTAAAAGCTCGGTCAGTAGAAAACTCTACTTTTTTTGAATTAAAATCTGTAGAATATTGAGGTGAAAAATCATAAAAAACATAACCAATACTAAGAATAAATACCAATAGGGCAATAAACGGATATAGCCTTTGTTTAATCATTTTTTATACGTTTTACGAGGGCATAATAATTATCATCCAACGAAAGGTAGCCTTGATCATATACAAAATAGTAAATTTTACCAGCTTTGGTTTTATAAATACTGGTAAAATAGTTGAAGTTGAACCCTTTTCTAAGCAAATTATCTTTAGTTGTTTTTGTTTTTTGATTTGGGTTTAGTTTTTCTAGTATTCTGTAGTTTTTTCTGAGTAGGTTATTTGTATTTCTTAAGATATTTTTGGTGTCACGATTTTTTTTATTGTTGTAAGCATTACGACAATAGTCAGAGCAAAATTTTTTATCTGCTCTGCCTATAACTTCAATCCCACATTCTAAACATTTCCTTTTCATCAGTTTTTAGTTATGCTATTTCAAAAACTATATATTCTTATTATATATGATGTTGAGCGTAAAATTAACAAAAAAACCTCAACTCTATCGTTGAGGTTTTAATTATATTTATTTGATTTAGATATTATTCTACAATAATAAATTTAGAACGTCTGTTTTTCTCGTGTTCTTTTTCAGTACAACCATTGCTACAATCTATGACTGGTTCGGTTTCTCCTTTTCCTACGGCAGACAATCTAGATTCATCTATACCTTTGTCAACGAGATATTTAAGTGTGTTTTTTGCTCTTGCCTCTGAAAGGTTTTGGTTGTAAATTTTTGGTCCTCTAATGTCAGTGTGACTTTCAATTCTAATAACTAAATCAGGATATTTTTTTAAAGTGGCTACGATTTTATCTAATTCAAAAGCAGCTTCAGGTCTGATAGATGCTTTATCAAAATCAAATAAAATATTGGAGAGTGTAACTTCTCTTTCTTCGATAATTACTTCTATTGGTTTAAGTCTAAGGTCAACTTCCATTAAATCACCTATTGCTGTTATGGTTTTAGAATCGCTTTCAAAATCTTTTAGATTGGCTTGAATATCGTATTCTAAATTGCTGATTACTATTTCTTGAACCTGACCATTGATGTCAGTAGTTAAAGAAGCTATTTCATTGTCATCATCATCGTAAAAAAGAACACTTGCGTCTTTTAAAGGTTCGTCTGTATCATTATTTAAGACATTAACAATAATATTAGTCTCATCAAGAGGTTTGATAAGTTTGACTTGATAAATATTATCATTTAGTGGATTTTCACCTCTGTTGCTTGATACATAGCCTCTATCAACTTGATTGAAATAGCTAAATGCAAAATCATCATTTGAGCTATTGATGGGTGCACCTAGATTTTCTGGTTTAGCGTAAGAGCCATTGTTCATACTGGTATGAAAAACGTCTAATCCACCAAGTCCTAGATGACCATCTGATGAAAAGAACAGTTTGTTATCTGCATCAACAAATGGGAAGCTTTCACGAGCAGGCGTATTAACTTTTGAGCCAAGATTTTTAGGTTCGCCAAAGCTACCATCATCATTAATGCTTACCATATATAAATCGGATTTGCCGTAACCACCATCCATATTGCTAGAAAAATATAGCGTTGAATTGTCAGGGCTTAATGCAGGATGACTAACGGAATATTCTGAGCTTGTGAAAGGTAAAGCTTTGATGTCTTTCCACTCTCCATTGACTTTTTTGGCTTGATAAATCTTTAATTGCCCTATACCATCTTCGCTTTTTTCGTAATCTCCGTCTAAATAATCATTTCTAGTAAAATATAGGGTTTGCCCATCATTACTAATGGCAATTGTACCTTCGTTAAATTTTGTATTTACATCGCCTTCAAGCAGTTTTTCATTTTTAAATGTACCAGCTACATTATCAGCCTTATAGATATCAGTTGTAGGTTGATCATTCCAGCCATAAGTTCGTCTAGATTTGTTTCTAGAGCTCACAAAATAGAAATAGGTGTCATTTTCGTAACCTCCAAAGTCCGAATATTCAGAGTTTAAATCCATAGCTTTAGCTTCGTAATTTGGTGCCATGTTTTGGAGTTCTTGAACAAAATCTTTATTGGCTAAAAAAGCTTTAGCTCTACTGTCATTTGGTGCTTTGGTAGCAAAATCTTGATAGGCCTTTTTGGCTTTATCATATTTTTTGTTTGAAAGTAATATTTGGGCATAATTAAAGTAGTCTTCAGCTTGTGGGTTTTCAGCGTTTTTAAAATACTGTTCATAATATCTCTCAGATTCTTTGGTGTTTGAAATATTATAATTGGCAATAGCAAGTTGCTTATAGACATAGGCATTAGCCTTATCTTTTGAAATTAGTTTTTCATAACTTTTAATAGCATCTACAAATTCTAGTCTGTTAAAATGCTTATCTGCTTTTTTTGTATCATCATTTTGTGCATTCATCGTTTGGAGTGATAGCATCAAAATGAATAGGATTTGTAATATATTTTTCATGGTTTTAAATATAATTTTATGATTAGAAATAACGAGGTGATAAGAATGTTTTTTTCTTAAAGTAAATATCAAATCTCAAGAAGACTTCAAATGATTCAGTATCTAAAGCACTTGATACATTATCATAAGCAAAGCCCAGTTGTATCCAATCCGTAGGTCTAAAACCTACTAAACCACTAAAAGAGTCTTCGGTTCTGTATGACGCACCAATTTCAAACTTTTCAAAAAATAAGACGTTGGCATTAATGTCGAAAGTGGGATCTGCTCCAAAGTCAGTTTTTACTAAAGTAGAAGGTTTAAATTTGATATTGTCTGACAAGTCAAATACATAACCAGCCGTTGCAAACAAATGTTGTGTTTCTGAACCAAAAGTGCGACTGTTAGCATCAAGATGCTCTGAATCTAAAAAGTTGGGCATAGATACTCCTAGATAATATTTATCTGAATAGAAAAAGAAACCTGCTCCAATATTGGCAAAAGTCTCGTTAACATTGGAGCTAAAAGCATCGTCATTATTATCTTGTAAAGTCAAATCTATTAGACCTACATCAAAAAAAGACGCTCCTGCTTTAATACCAAAAGCCAATTTGTGTTTGGCTCCTAATTCTATGGTATATGATATATCAGCAAATAAGTTGGTTTCTTCTACAGGACCAATTTCATCGGATATAGCACTTAACCCTATACCCAAACCGTTATCAAGTGGAGTATGTGCGGCAAAGGTAAAGGTTTGTGGTCCGCCATCAATGTCGGTATATTGGTCTCTGTAAAGCAAACCTACTGACAAACTCTCTCTTGAGCCCGCATAAGCAGGATTGACCACATTCATATTATACATATATTGGGTGTATTGCGGATCTTGTTGAGCAAAACTATCTGGAATACTCAAAAATCCGATGAGACAAGCTATTATTAATATTTTCTTCATAGTATATATTGTTATTTGTTATTTAATGTTGATTATTGTTCTAAGTTGATGTAAACCCAGCCTTTAACAACGCGTCCAAAACGTTGGTCTGAATTAGCTAAGTTTATGACGTAAAAATAGGTTCCTGTAGAAAGCTCATCGCCATCATCATCTTGACCACAGAATTGCTTGGTATAATTGGACTCATCAAATACTTTTTTGCCATATCGGTTAAAGACTTGAAATCTATCTATACCGAGTTGATCATCCAACCAAGTTAAATCCATACAATCATTAAAGCCATCTTGTCCTGGAGAAATTCCTTGGGTAATCACACAATTGTCAACGTCGTAGTTAGTAACTTCTGCAGTGGCTGTACTTTCACAACCTTGATTGTTTACTGTAATGACGTAAGTTCCTTCTTCTGAAGCTGTAATGCTTGAGTTGTTGTCGCCTATAGGGTTTCCGTTTAAAGTCCAAGAATAAGAAACGTTAGGGTCATTATTGGTTAAGCCTGTATTTAAAACAACTTCATCTTCAGCACACTTCATAACATCTTGAAGGCTTACATCAATTGTTTCTACAACGTTTACAGTAACTTGAGCAGTTTGAACACAACCGTTGACATCTGTTTCTAAAGTATATGTTCCGCTTTCTGAAACCGTTAAAGTTTCTTCGGTAGAACCATCACTCCAAGTGTAAAAAATTTGATTTTCTTGAGCTGAGGTTAAGCCAGTTACAGTTGGTGTCAAGGTAATATTTTGTGGACCACCATCACCAGTACATAAATTTTGATCACCTCCAAGGTCTAAAGTATAACTCACTAATTCTACTTGAATTTGATCAGTTGAAGTACATCCATTATTATCAATAGTAACTTCGTACACACCACCATCAGTTATATCAAGGGTTGGATTGGTTTCTCCTGGTAAAGCAGCCCCATCTTTTGTCCAAGCATAAGTTGGCGAGTCTAAGTCGTTTAAATTCATAGGTGTAGCATCTAAGGTATTGGTGTCACCATCACAAATTACCGCTGAACCCGCAATATCAACTTGTGGATTATTGAATAAAGTGAATGTTTCTGTAACAATTTCGTCGCATCCATTAAATGATGTGGTTAAAGTTACCGTTTCACCTTGAGTAAGTTCAATAGTTGGCGTATTTTCACCAGTACTCCATTGATAAGTCACTTGATTAATTTCGTCTTGAGTTAATCCTGTAAATTCTGGAGACACCAAAACCGTTTCACCTTGACCAATACAGTTTTCTGGCGGGATAGGTAAAGCAACTTGATAATCTATAAGGTTGACATCAAAGGTGTTGGGAACATCGTCACAGGCATTAGCATCAATAACTACTTGATACTGACCACCGTCATCAACCGTTAAGGTTGGGTTGGTTTCGCCTGTTAACTCAACGCCATCTTTAAACCATTGGTAATTTATACTGGTGTAGGCGGAAGAATTTGTTGGTTCTCCATCTAATGTGATAGTCTCACCAGCACACAAATCAATAGGTGTATTTGGTGCAAACTCAGGCTCAGGATAGAATTCAACAGTAACCAAATTTGATACCCCAAAACAGGCTGTGCCTCCAGCACCAATTTGGATTCCAACTTCGTAATCACCTGACTCTGTAACTTCCAAAGTTTGTCCATTTTCACCTGGAATAATATTACCATCTTGTGCCCAGAAGTATTGAATGTTGGCTGTACTAAATCCTGCGTCTAATGTTACTATTTCGCCTTCGCATGGTGCGGTTCCGTTAGCAATTGTGATATCAGGTCCTAAATCTATTCCACCTAAGTCGAATGATTCAGATTCTAAAAAAACAGCTGAATTTAAAATGGTGTCACCTCTATCAGCTATCACTAATTTAATATTATAGGTTTGACCAGGAATCACATTCGCTGAAGCTGTTAGCGGAACCGTTTGACCGAAATACATGGTAGAACCATTGCCTGAATTTGTTCCGTCAAATAGTTGTGGGACAGCAAATTCACCCAATGTTCCAGCTCCACAGGTAGTACTTGTATGAATGTTAGTTGGGTTAACAGGTATATTGGTTCCTGGAATAACCGCTATATTTTGCCCACCAAGATCCAGAGTAACATCAGGTGTGTTAGGGTTGGCATCGTGGTTATAGTCGTTCACATTAGAAATACCAGGGCCACTTAAAATAAAAGCAAAAGTATCTGCATAATTACATATATAAGTAGGATATTCATCTGATGCGAGTAAATAATTAAAACTGATTTGATCGACAAAAGGGATAAATTCAAATTCAATAACAGTTGCATTATAAGTATTACCAGGTTGTTGAATAAGAGCTTCTAAGTCAGGATCTCCAACCCAACCATATCCACCGCCTTGTGCTAGAGTACCTGTAGGCACCATGTCAACTCCATTTGTAGCCAGTACAATACCGCCATCAAAAGGAAAATTTTGCGGAGATGTTGTACCGTCAAAGGCACCATAACTATCAAAAAGTTCTCCACCAATAGAGCTGTTGTTTGGTGATGTTACATTATTAACCTCAGCACATTGTCCTAAGACTAAGACATCATCGACTAATTGTTGAACGGTCAATGTATTGTCTACCGCAATCTGGCTTTGGGCGGAAAACACACCCAAACCAAAAAGTAATAAGAGGAATATTCTATTCATGTTTTTTAATTTATGCTCATAATTTTATCCTTTGTTTTATTGTTCATTGATAATATATATCCAACCTTTTTGAAGTCTGCCAAAACTTGGGTCTTCATTTTGTAATTTAATAACATAAAAATAGGTACCTGTTTTAAGGCGGTTTCCATTATCAGACTGTCCCATAAATTCATCCCTATAGTTTGATTTTTCATAAACTCGTTTTCCGTAACGGTTAAAGATTTCTAATTTAGAAATACCTGAACGATCTGCCAAAAAGTTAAGGTCTAATTTATCATTAAAACCATCATTGCCTGGAGAAATACCTTGAGGAATCACACAATTATCGATATCATACTTATTAAGTGAAATTTCGCTGTCTACAAAACAACTGGTTCCAATTTCAACCTCTAAAGCAATTATAGTTTCATTATTGTCTGTAAAAGTAGGCTCAAAGCTATTGAGGCTAGGATTAGTTTCACCAGGTATTGCCGTGTTATTTTCAAACCACTGGTATTGAGCTTCTGCCTCTGTAGCATTAATTAAGTCTGAACTAATACTAACGGTCTCACCAGCACAAAAAGTATTGTCTTCATCATTTGTGGATAGATTAACGCTAATATCTTCTCTTAAGGAAAGACTGATATTGTTTATTGTACTACAAGCTGGATCATCAAAATACACCTCAACTTCATAGAGTCCAAATTCAGTCGGGTTAATTATAGCTGTATTTTGATTTAATGGGTTTCCGTCAAGTGACCAAAGGTAATTCACAGGTTGTCCATTTGCATTAGAAGGTGTAGCATTGAGAACAATTTCACCCAAATCACAGGTTGCCGTATCTGGACCAAGTGCTATGATAGGAGATTCGTTAAATGTATATTCAACGCTTTCAGTTACAGGACAACCGTCTATAGTTACAGTAACTTCATAAGTTCCTGTTGTGTCAACATCTATAGAAGAAGTCGTTTCACCTGTACTCCATAAGTAAGTTGCATTAGTAGAATCAACTCCATTCACAATAGCTGTTATAGTTTGAGTGCCAGCATCACAAAAGGTTTGGTCACCACCGAGGTCAACCGTGAAATCGGCTGAGTTCACTTGAATATCAAAAACATTTACACAGTTGATATCGTTTCCATCTGTATCAACATTGAGATTTGTTGTCGTAATTTCAACGCTATAGTTTCCAGTTTGGTTTAAGTCTAAAGTTGCTTGAGTTTCTCCACTGATTGGATTATTATTTAGAAACCATTGATATTCAAAACTATCGTAATCATTAATGTTTTGTACTGAAGCATCTAAAGTAACAGTTTCGTTACTACAAGCTGTAATTTGGGCTGGCAAATTATTTACTGGTTCAGGTATTAAAGTTACTTCAAATTCTTCTGTACTAACTTCAGTGCCATTCAGTGTTAAAACTTGATATAATCCTGATTGCGTAGCTGTATATGTAGGTTGATTTTCGCCAGTTAGTGGGTCAAATTGTTGTGTTGACTCGTTAAATAGTAGCCATTGAAATTGATCAGCAGCACTATCAGTAGCTGTTAATGCAGCACCATCGACTTGACAAGCCGTTACTTGATTTTGCAATACAATGTCGCAATTGGTAGAACCAATTCCTGGTGCACCAGTATTGGTTTGTCCTAAACTTATAAACCCTGGAGCACCGTCATAGTTTGTAATAAGTACTGCATATATTTCACCAGCTTGTGCGTTTTGAATTGTAAAAGTTTCTGTTGGTGCAGCTGAATAACTACAATCTATCACATTACCGTAAGGATAATTATTATCAAATGTATTGCTACTACATTGCGTGCAACTATCCAAATCATTGCAAAATTGTGTATCGGGAAACGGTCCCCAAGCTATAAAATCTACGTCAAGAGGTGTTCCTGTTGGATTTCCATTTGCGTCAAATTGGGTGTTTTGAACAATTTCAAAAACAAGATCTCCTGAATCTTCAATCTGCATAAAAAACCAAACAGGATTGGGTTGAGTGCCTAAACATCCATAATTACTTAAATTAGGATCAGCTTCTGTTCCGCTAGAATCATCTACGTTTTCAAAAATTAGAGACTCTCCAAGATCAGGTGCACAAAATGGATCAGATCCAAAACAGCCACAAGACTCTAAGGTTTGGCTTGGACTTGTTAATATGCAATTGACATCATCTACATTTTCAACAGTAAAAACAACATCTGTTCCTAAGGCATAAGGACCATAGGTTAATGTTGTTGGTGTTGTTACATTTTGAAGAGCATCACCTTGGTTATTTGTAATATCCAAAGAAGACGCTGAACCAAGATCTGTAATATTTACTTCCATAGAAAACTCCTCATTACCATTTCCACAATTACCAACAACCGCATAATCTACTTGCGGATTTACACAAGTGGCACAACTCACGGTTAAGTCGATAGGATTAATATTAGTTGAGCTTAGACAACTTATTATGCCATCAGAGTTCACTTGAACCGTGATTTCATCACCCGTTGATTGAAAAGTTAAGCCTGATAAATCTCCTGCATTACCATAGCCATTAAAGAGTTCTGTGCCATCTGAATCGAGAACGATAAACTCATCCCATCCGTTTTCCACATTTCCAGAATTTACCGTTAAGTTTAAAGAAGATCCATCACTGCTGACATAGGTGAATTCTTCTACAACGCCAGAATCATAACAAAAGTTAGTGTTGACAGGTCCAACGGTGCAATCTACTAAATTTAAGGTACAATTATCTTGGGTAAGCACACCAGAGGCAACTTGACAATTCGCATCTTGATTATTTGAAGCCGTCAATTCAACTTGTGTTCCATTATTATAAGGTCCAAAAGTCAAAACGCCAGTAGCAGAAGCGGTTTGAGCAGGATTACCTTGATTATCTGTAATATCTAAATCAGTAGCAGAACCGAGATCAATAACATCGGCTTCAACAAAAAACTGTGGTGCGTTTAAACAATCGTCAACAAGGTTGAAATTAACTTGCGGATTGGTACAAGTGGCACAACTCACCGTTAAGTCAATAGGATTAATATTAGTTGAACCTTGGCAATCTATAGAACCGTCAGGGGTCACTTGAACCGTGATTTCATCACCCATTGATTGAAAAGTTAAGCCTGATAGATCTCCTGCATTACCATAGCCATTAAAGAGTTCTGTGCCATCTGAATCGAGAACGATAAACTCATCAAAATTATTTTCAACATTTCCAGAATTCACCGTTAAGTTTAAAGGTGAACCATCACTGCTGACAAATGTAAACTCTTCATTAACACCAGAATC
>NZ_JBRJHB010000021.1:0-39766 GCF_053628795.1 Psychroflexus sp. MBR-150 | reverse complement strand
TGGTGTCTTGTATAAAATCGTCTCCTGTGGTTCTTTGTGTGTTGATGTTTTGGTCTAAAAGGTCGTAAACTTTAAATTTAACGATGGCTTTTTCATCGGCAAAGGTGTAACCAAGACTGACATTCCACAACAAAAAATCAGAGTCAAAATCTGAACTGATATTACCGAGTTTGGTGAAGGTGATGTCGTTGCCAAAGGTGACGTTTTTAGGCCAATAGGTTGTTAACTCCATCCCGAAATTAAGATTTGTAAATTCTTCGTCGAGGCTTTGTTGAAGGTTGTATGTGGTGATGTTGTGTGTGATTCCAAACTCAGGTTCAATATTGATGAGGTCTTCAATTTCGTATCTAAAATCGATTGATGGAGAAAATCTGTAAGATTCGCTTCTAAAGTTTTGGGCATTTGAAAACCCGAGGTTTTTGTTGTAAATAAAGCTGAAGTTACCACCAGCTGTAATGTTTTCGCGGTCGTTTTGATTTTTTGACTTTTTGAGGCTTTTGTCAATATAAAAATTCAAATTGGCATTTTGTCCACCGCTGAGGTTGGTGTAGGTGGTTGTCCTGACCAAATTGTCGTCAGTTGTGGTTACGGAAACGACTTGGTCTTCATTGTAACTGTAGTATGAGTAAAAACCGTAGCCACTTCGGGTTTTAAAATCATATTTTCTATAACTTAAACTAAAGTTATGCACTACTGAGGCGTCTAAGTTTGGATTCCCTAACGTAATGTTTAGCGGATTGGTTTGGATAGTAACGGGTTGCAATTGGCTTACGCTTGGAATTCGAGTCGAGTTATTGAACCAAGAGGATAGACGTGATTTGTTTTTAAATCGATAAGCAATATAACCGCTGTAAGCAAAAACATTGAAGTCATTATTGAAGTTGACGTCTTGAATTAAATTGTTGGTTTTGAGTTCGGTCCGGTTAAGTCCGCCACTTACACTTACCGTTAAAGTATCGTCGTCAAAACGCACTCCTGCTTTAGGAATATGCTTATTCGCCCTAACTGTAAATGCGTTACTCAAGTCTTCATTTAAGCTTGAAAATTCTCCTGTATTTTCATCAAAATCAAACACATTTCGTTCAGATTTTTCACTTTCGCTGACATATTCATAAGTCAAGCTGTAGAATAAATCATCGAACAAAAGGTTTCTATAACTTCCTGTAATACTGTATTCATCACGGTGAGAGTTGTTTTGAATGTTTTGATTTTGAATTTCAGTATTGGGATTGTCGCCAAAAATTTCTCTAATGGAGTTAAAAAAGCTGTTGTTTTCTGAATTGGTATTAGTATTTCTAAAACGTAAAGACGCGTAAGCACCTTTGGTTTTTAATTTTCTAGAAACAGATAGATTATTGCTGAAAGTTTTATTGTCAAATTCTGATGTGTTTTCTGTATTGAGTTCATTAATTTGCTCTCCGTCACTATTTAAAGATTCCGAAAAAGAAGAAGTTTCATTATCTCCCGATGAAATATTGATGTTGGGTCTAATCGAAATTCGAGTTAAGGTGTCTGGTTTTATGCTGTAGTTAATAGTTCCACGATGAGAGTCAGAACGATTGGTCGATGCATTTTCAGAATTGGTAAAAAAGGTTCTGTCAGGCAAAATATTTTCTCGACGTGTTGAAGTTTCATTTCGGGTTTTGTTAGAACCAAAAAAGTAGCTCGATTCTAATTCTTGATTGTTAGACCATTCGTCAGCATAGCTTACGCCAACATTATCAGATTTTGTGATGCCACTATTACCCCCAAAATTTATTCCATTAATTCCAAAACTTCCATTTGAATTGCTTGTTACTCTTCTCACGTTACCCATCATATCAAAGACTTCATCAAAGCTAAACCCTGGACTATTAATGTTGTTAGAGCCAGCTATAACACTGATGCGTGTTTTGTCTTTAAAGTAATTTCCAAAACCGCTCATAGCATATCGACCATCTGTGCCACCACCAAGGGTCAATCTTGAAAATATGCCTTTGTTTTTGTCTTCATCTATGGTGATGTTGATGGTTTTGTTTTCGGCATCGCCATCTTCGCCAGTAAATTCTTGCTGTTTGGTTTTGGTATCGACTACTTGTATTTTTTCAATGATAGATTTAGGTAAATTTTTTGTGGCGATTTTCGGGTCGTCGCCAAAGAAGGATTTACCGTTGACTAAAATACGTTGAACTGGTTTTCCGTTTACTGTTATATTGCCACTGGCATCAACTTTAAGACCTGGTAATTTTTTAAGTAAAGCTTCAAGGTTTGCACCGTCGCGAGTTTTAAACGAAGACGCATTAAACTCTAAGGTATCTTTTTTGAAAACAATAGGTGAGCGGTTGACTGTCACGGTAACTTCGTCTAACTCATCAGTTGTTGAGTTTAAGAAAACAGTGCCAATATCAATAGGAGAATTTTTGATATTAATGGTTTGCTGATAAGTTTTCATGCCCGTATAACTCACGTTTAAATTGAGTAGCGTGTCTTTGGTAAAATCTTCAATTTCAAAATAACCGTTTTGGTCTGTAATAGAATAAGACACCATTGTAGAATCTTTAAGGCGTTCGAGATAAACCGTAGAAGAAATAAGCACTTCTTGACTTATACTGTCTTTTACGATGCCACTAATTTTAAAAGAATTTTGGGAATACGAGAATAAAAAGCTAAAAACTAAGACAATAGAAAAAAAGTACTTCATAAAAAGATATATAATGCAAAAAGTTAGTTTTGACTTTAAAACATAATTATATACGATTAAAAAATCATTTAATTACATCCATAAACTCAGGTTAGACATTGATAAATTAAGTTAAGGCTTGTGCAATAATACCAAAAAGCATTTTACATTTGCACTTTTAAAGTTAAAATTATGAATATAGCAGTTGTAGGTGCTACCGGAATGGTTGGTCGAGTAATGCTTAAAGTTTTAGAAGAAAGAAACTTCCCAGTTTCAAAATTGTTGCCTGTCGCTTCAGAGCGTTCGGTTGGCAAATCCATAAAGTTTAAAGGAAAAGAGGTGAACATAATCAGTATGGAAGATGCTTTAGCTCAAAAACCTGATATCGCTTTGTTTTCAGCTGGTGGACAAACCTCTTTAGATTGGGCGCCAAAATTTGCTGAGGCGGGCACAACCGTGATAGACAATTCTTCAGCTTGGCGGATGCACGAGAACATAAAACTTGTTGTGCCAGAAATCAACGCCCACGAGTTGACTAAAAATGATAAAATCATTGCAAACCCTAATTGCTCTACCATTCAGTTGGTTATGGCGCTTAAGCCACTGCACGATGCTTTTAAAATTAAACGCGTTATTGTTTCCACGTATCAATCTATTACTGGTACTGGCGTTAAAGCCGTAAAACAATTAGAAAACGAATATCAAGATGCAAAAGGTGAGATGGCTTATCCGTATCCCATTCATAAAAATGCTTTACCACATTGTGATGTGTTTTTAGACAACGACTATACCAAAGAAGAAATGAAACTCACTCATGAAACCAAAAAAATTCTTTCAGACGACAGGGTCAATGTTGTGGCTACAGCGGTAAGAATTCCAGTCGTTGGTGGACATTCAGAATCTGTCAATCTGGAGTTTGAAAAGCCTTTTGAAATGACTGAAGTCAGAGAAAAACTAAGTAATTTTAATGGTATTACACTTCAAGACAACCCGAGCACAAATACTTATCCTATGCCAATTTATGCAGAAGGTAAAGACGAGGTTTTTGTGGGACGCTTGAGACGGGATTTTAGTATTAAAAATGGTTTAAACCTTTGGATTGTTGCCGATAACTTGAGAAAAGGAGCAGCAACCAATGCGGTTCAAATTGCAGAATACGTTGAGAAAAATTTGCTTTTGTAAGTTTTACTTTAACAGTTAATCACGTAAGTTTTGTAATTAAACATATCTTTAAACTACATAATTAACACTTGTTAGTTTGGGTAATAAAGAATTTATAATATTTTTACAAAAAAATATAATATGCGAAATTTATTACTATTATTAACACTTTGTTTTGTCGGTACTTTACAGGCTCAAAATCATAGATCTGTTATATCAAGTTACTTTGATAATAATATTGAAAAGTTAGAATTTAATCTTTCAGATGTAGAGGATTTTATCATAACAGATCAATCTTACTCTAAAAGTATGAAACTTGATATGGTTTATGTTCAGCAAGCCTATCAAAACACACCTATTTTAAATGCAATTGCAAGTTTTGCTATTAAGAATAATCGTGTAGTCAACCTCAATCATTCATTTATTTCTGAGATTAATCAAAAAGTTGAAACATCTACCTCAGTTTTAAATGCTGAAGATGCTATTTATACAGCAATTAGCAATTTAGAGCTCAACACAAGTTTTAGTGACATTCAATTGGTAGAAACGATTTCTAATCAAGAACTTGTCTTTGAGTCTGAAAGTTTATCAAGTGAAGTGATTCCTGTTAAGTTAATGTATGTTTTAACTGAAAGCAATAAATTAAGATTAGCTTGGGATTTAAGTATTTTAACCCGAGATGAAAACCATTGGTGGAGTATGTCAGTTGACGCTAACACTGGAGAAATTTTAAGACAAAACGATTGGATGTTGAGTTGCAATTTCGATAATTATCACTTTATTAATAAATCTAATAACACACAAGATTTTGAAAATAAAGAAAATTCCACCCTAAGTTTTGTTACAGATGGATCTCAATATCGTGCTTATCCATTAGGCATAGAATCTCCTAATCACGGGGCAAGAGTGTTATTAACTGAACCAGCTGATCCAACGGCTTCTCCGTTTGGTTGGCATGACACAGATGGTATTGCAGGAGCAGAATTTACAACCACACAAGGCAACAATGTATTAGCTAGTGAGGACAGAGATGCTGATGACTTACCAGGGTATTCTCCAGACGGCGGTGCAAATTTGAATTTTGACTTCACCGTAGGTAGTTTACCCGCTACAATGAATGAAGATGCAGCAATAACCAATTTATTTGTATGGAATAACTATATGCATGACATTTGGTCTAGTTATGGTTTTGACGAAGCTTCGGGCAACTTTCAGCAAACTAACTACTCAGGTCAAGGTGCTGGGAATGATTTTGTTATGGCTGATGCTCAAGATGGTTTGGGTTTCAATAATGCTAATTTTTCAACACCTCCCGAAGGATTTAGCCCAAGAATGCAAATGTTTTTATGGACACCACCAGGACCACCTAACGACCCATTAACTATAAATTCACCTTCTGATATTGCTGGAGATTACCCAGGTCTCGAAGCCAATTTTGGCTCTGGATTAACACCAACACCGATAACAGCAGATTTAGCACTAATAGAAGATGACAATAGTAGTACGACATCAACAGACACCTATGATGCTTGTGATATTATCACTAATGGAGGTAATCTCAATGGTAAAATTGTTGTGATAAGAAGAGGTGATTGCTTGTTTGTGGATAAAATACAAGCGGCTCAGGACAATGGAGCAATTGCCGTTATTATGGTAAACAATGTTGCTGGAGATCCAATTATTATGGGCGGTGACTCAAATACTATTAATATTCCGTCTATAATGATTTCTATGGCTGACGGTACACCGATTATAAATAAACTCTTAAATGGAGAAACTATTAACGTTTCATTAGCAAACACAGGTCCTTATTTGGTTGATGGTGATTTTGATAATGGCGTTGTGTCTCATGAATTTGGACATGGAATATCTACACGTTTAACAGGTGGTCCTCAGCAAAGTAACTGTCTGTTTAACGATGAGCAAATGGGTGAAGGTTGGAGCGATTGGTTTGGTCTTATGATGACTATGCAACCTACTGACACCCCTGAAAAACCAAGAGGTTATGCAACTTTTGCCATTAGTCAACCTACAGCTGGAGGAGGCATAAGACCTTTTCCATACTCTACTGACTTTTCAGTAAACCCAGCAACCTATGATTTAACAAATAATCCTAATATTTCAATGCCTCATGGTGTTGGATTTGTATGGGCAACCATGCTTTGGGATTTAACTTGGGAATTGATAGATCAATATGGTTTTGACCCTGATTTAGTAAATGGAAATGGAGGGAATAATATAGCAATGCAACTTGTTGTTGATGGTTTAAAACTACAAACTTGTAACCCTGGTTTTGTAAATGGTAGAAGTGCCATTTTACAAGCAGATATACAAACTAATGGTGGTGCTAATCTATGCTATATTTGGAAAGTTTTTGCCAACAGAGGTTTAGGGCTAAGTGCAAGTCAAGGTTCTCAATTTAATAGGAGCGATCAAGTAGAAGCATTTGATTTACCTCCTACAATTACGTTGCCATGTGCCAACGCTGAAGTTGCTGAATTCAATCAGAACTCATTAAAAATATATCCAAATCCAGCTGTTGATGTTTTAAATATTGAAAGCCTACAAAAAACTATTGGCAATGCTAATCTAAAGATTTACGATTTGAATGGAAGATTAATATTAAATCAAGCAATGAATTTTGACAATAAACAGCAAATTAATATCTCAGAGTTAAGTTCTGGAGTTTATGTTCTCAAAATTGAGAATTCTCGAGCTAATATTTCTAAGAAATTAATAGTTAATTAATCATAGGATATAACCATAATAAAAAGCTGAATTTGTTTTAAATTCAGCTTTTATTTTTATCAGAAGATGTTAACATTAAAATCTGTTTATTTTTCTTACAACAAAATTTTTGGGCTTAACAATATTTCTTTCAGTATTCATTCTGGGGATATTCTTGGTATTATTGGTCAAAGTGGTTGTGGTAAAACTACTTTACTCAAACTTATTTATGGAAAGCTTGATGCTGATAGTGGAAAATTATTATGGAATGGCAAAACAATATTAGGACCATCAAACCAATTAACTCCAGGAAGAGAAGATTTTAAGTACGTCACCCAAGATTTTCAATTGATGCCTTACACGAGTGTTTTAGATAATATCACAAAACCTTTATCTAGACAATCTATGCGTCAAAATATTTCTCGAGCGAGAGAATTGCTTGAAGTTGTAGGACTTAAGGATTACGAGAATACTAAAGTTAAAAATCTTAGTGGAGGTCAGAAACAACGCGTTGCCCTAGCTCAAGCATTAGCAAAAAAACCTAAGTTACTATTGTTAGATGAACCGTTTTCGCATATCGATCAATTTTTTAAAAATGAGTTAAGACGTCAATTGTTTAGCTATTTAAGAAATAATCATGTGACTTGTGTTTTGTCAACTCACGATAAAGATGACATCTTAGCCTTTTGTGATGAAATACTGGTTTTAAAAGAAGGAAAAATAGTCGATAGAGACACACCGAACAGGCTTTATAAAAACAATAATAATCCTTATGTGGCAAGTCTATTTGGAGACTTTAATCAAATTAACCCAAAACACATTTGGAATAAAACCAAAAAAGAAAAAAACATTATAATATATCCACACGAAATAAAACTCCAAAAAACTACAAAATCTGAATTAGATATTATCAATCAATACTATATGGGACATTATTTTAAAATTGAATTAAGTTGGAAATCGCATCGTTTATTTGTTCATACTCCTAAAGCTATAGACTTGTCTCAAAATTATAAATTGGTGTTTGACAAAGATGAAATCTCAAATCGTTTAGCAATAAATTTGTCTTAGCCTTTTAAACAAAGCCTTTTCAACGTTTTAATACAAAAAAAATGGAGTTTAAAATTAGAGCAAGACCCTGTTTTTAACTTAAAGAAAATCAATAATTAACATTAAAAATGCTTTACTGATTAAAATATGTTGTAATATTGTACTTTATTAATTAATTATTTTTATATTTTATGGAAGGTACAGTTAAATTTTTTAATGAGTCTAAAGGTTATGGATTCATTACTAACGACGAAACCGGAAAGGACATATTTGTCCACGTTACAGGTCTTAATGGAGAATCTCTTGAAGAAGGAGATCAAGTTGAGTACACTGAAGAAGAAGGCAGAAAAGGTATGAACGCTACAAACGTTCGTATCCTCTAAATAATACAAATTATTTATTGTTTTTCTTACTAACGCTGTTCATTTGAGCAGCGTTTTTTATTGGTTAAAAAAAAACCGTTTCAAACTTATGAAACGGTTTTAGACTTGTGGTCCCACCTGGACGAAAAACTTTTTACTGGACTTTTATATATTTTATTATACTTTCTTTTATAACTGGCTTTGCTGGGGGAATCAAAGCGAATTAAAACAAAAGAAAATTAAACTTTTTAAAAATTCCGTCCCCCAGATTTGTCCCCTTCAAACTGGAAGGTTATATTAGCCAGTAGAATTTAAAATTTTGTTGTAATGTCTTCATTATCATTTGTTTTAAAAGACAAAAATTCAAAAGAGAGAACTCCAATCAATTTGTTATTCAGATTGAAAACTGGGAGAGTGAAGATTTCAACCAAAGAAATGGTTGAACCTATTAATTGGAATCAGAAAAAGCAGGAAGTAAGGAAAGACGATTTCTACCATCAAGAAATCAATAACAACTTAAATAAGTTGTATGATAATGCCGTTCAAATCTTTAATGACTTTGTTGAAGAATTTAATCGAGAACCAAAAATTTATAAAAATGAGAATGGAGAAAAGATTGACGAACTCAAAACTCTATTTGATGAAAAATTATTCAGTAAAGATTTAGCAGATACCAATCGAAATAAACAAAAAACTTTTTTTGAATTTTTTGAAGACCTCATCAAAGTCAGAGAAGAAAACAACAAAGTCTCAAAGGGCAGAATCCATATTTATAACAGGACTTTGGAGTTACTTAAAGATTACCAAAAAGATACCAATGATTTGGTTGCCTTTGAACGATTTGATGAGCAGTTTTCAATTAATTTCAGAGCATATTTGGAAGATGTAAAGGATTATTCGGCAAATACCATTCAAAAGAATTTTAAGGTCATTAGAGCCGTTTTAAATAATGCCTTTGCCAAAAACTACAATGTAAATAAGGAGTACAAACTTTCCGATTTTATGCCTGAAGGAGAGGAAACTTTTGAAATTGCTCTTACTTTGGAAGAAGTTGAGGCACTTTACAAATACGATTTCAGCCAAAATAAACGATTGGAAAGAACAAGAGATTTATTTGTAGTCGGTTGTTTTACTGGTTTGCGATTTTCCGATTATAGCAGATTGGGAAAAGAACATTTACAAGGTAGATTTTTAAGTATCGTTCAACAAAAGACGAAAAAGAAAAACCCTTTGCCAGTAGTTATTCCAATTTTAGAGCCAGTTAGAGAGATTTTTGAAAAGTATGATTATAATCTACCAAAAGGATTAACCAATCAGAAAATGAATCAATACCTTAAAGAATTGGCAAAGGAAACAGACTTATTTAATGATGAAGTTTCCTACTTTAAAACAAAGGGCGGAGAAAGAGTAAAAGTTACCCAACCTCGTTATGCAGAAGTGGTTACTCATACGGCAAGACGTACCTATTGCTCCATAAGTTATAAATTAGGTGTTCCTACTCAAAGTATAATGAAAATTTCAGGACATCGAACCGAGAAATCCTTTCTCAAATATTTAAAAATTAGCGAAACAGACCACGCAGAAAGAACTTTGAAGATTTGGGAAGCATATTATAGCAACAATAAGAAAGAAACTGGCAAAACCGTTCAAATGGTTCAAACTGCATAAGTTTTTCACATTTTTTAATCCTTTGAATCAAAAGGAGTTAGTTATACTTATATCTACTATAAGAATCTAAATATCAACATTTTAATTTTATCAAAGTTTGTGATATATGGTTATAATTACATAAATTAGCCAGTATAATATTCATTATGAACCTTCTCATACAAGAGATGACTAAATCAGATTTAGAGCATCTCATCCAAGAACAATTGAGAAAGGTTCTTATTTCGGAGCAGAAAGTCGTACTACAAAAAGAACCTTCAGGGAGCCAATATTTAAGTCGGTCAGAGACCGCAAAACTATTGAAGATTAGTTTACCTACATTGACCAATCTTGTTTCACAGGGTAGAATCCAAAGTTATTCTATTGGAAAGCGAGTTTTATTCAAAAGAGATGAGGTAGAACAAGCCTTAACTCCAATTGTAACCTCTAAATTCAAAAGAAAATGAGAGAGTACAAATTTGAGTTTGCAAGGTTTCAAAAATCTCCTAAACACAAAGGTATTTATGACCTTATTGAAAATGATTTGTTTCCGTTTTATTTCGTTAAGTGTTCTAAACCAAAAAGAGATTATTTAATTGAGAATAATGTCGAAGTAGTTATCCAGAGCTGGGGAATTGAAAAAGAAAACAAATCACTTCACACAGGCTTAATCCACGTTGAGAGTGATTTTCACTTTGGCAATAACATTAACCAAAAAGGAAAATTGGACTTTATTATTGTTAGGTTTTTACCTGAAAAAGAACAACTCCTATTTTGGTTATTCAAGAACCTAAAACCAAGAAATAAGTCAAAATTTTCAGAGCAATTTATTTCTTACCTCATCAAATCACAGGGAGTATTTATTTAAATCTAAAGGCAAGTGCCTACTTCAATAAAACACTTGCCTTTTTTAAAATTTTGTTGGATGAGCAAATTTACAAATAGTAAGGTTGTAAAGCAAAACTACACCCTTATTTATTACTCGGCATTAGAGAAATTGAATTATCAATTTAGGGAATATGTAATTTTTGATACTTTGATTAGAAAAAGTAAAATGAACGATTATGAAAAGCCAAAAGCGTATTTATACAAATACCTTTATTTAGCACCTAATACGGTTTATAATGGAATTAAAGTTTTAGAAAAGCAAAATTTTATTTCTGAAATTTCAGATAAGAGAATCAGTCTAAACTATGAGATAGTTGAGCAATTTAAAGAAGAAGTTGAATCGGGAGGCGGTTTCATAAAAATCTATCATAAACATAGGAAAGAATTAGGATTGTCTTTAAGGGAATATTCGTTATTGTATGCTTTTTATTCCTTATCTCTAAAGTCTGGGTTTACGACTGCAAAAGTAAAACGCTACGAAGAATGGTTAGGAATAAAGGAAAGAGATTATCACAGAATAAAAGATAAACTTTTGGATAAAGGATATATTTTACCTCATCAATACAATAAGGTTATTGTATCAATTGAAATTAAAAATTGGTTTGATGAGCAAAAAGAATAGTTCAAATACAGCAGTTTTTATATTCAAAAATAGCAGTAAAAATCGTTCAATTAAATCAGTAAAACTATTCAGTAACAGCAGTCATAATATAACAGTAATAAAATAAAGAATACAAATATTGAGAAAGCAACCACAAAAGTTGGTTGCCATAACAAGGGAGCAACTATTCTGTATTAATATTAAACAATTTAAAATGAGTAACAATTCCAAAAATGCAGGTAGAAAGAAAGGGAGTAATAATTTACTTTCTACTAAAGCCAAACAAAAACTATTTGAGATTTTCGAGAAAGACTTTTTGAACATTCATAAACTTTTCCAAAAAGCGAATATAGATGGTAGAGGTTTTTACCATCTGAAACCATACGCCAAAATGCTAACTACTGGTTCTGATAAGGTAAGTATGGAAATGAAATCAATAATTTTTAAAAGTCTGAAACCAGAGTTTTTAAGACTAAACACTTATATTTCTCAACTTTCAGCACCCGAAAGAGCAAAACAACTACGTTACTACCTTCAGATGTTGAACAAAGAACAGATTGAGGAATTATTTGGAGAAATCACTGAAAGGAAAAAGGGTATATATAAGCGTAAAAACGATTAATATTCTATTATTAGAAAACAAAACCCCTGCAAAATTAATCCTACCGTATTTTACAGGGGTTTAATTATTACAAGGTTGGTATATGCAACAAAAAAAGAGAGAAACATACTCTTTATCTATTAAAAACACCCCCACCATTAAAATATCAAAAATACAGAAGGTCAAAAGTAGGTAAAAACTACTCCTCCGCCTCTATTTTTCGGTTTTGAAAAACTAATATCCTACCTCTTTATACGAAATTTCCCATTTGTTACCTCAACAGTAGAAGGTGTAACAATTGCAGGACTTACAGAATCGTCAACCTCTTTGGCGTTATTTCCAATAAATTCGCCTTCTACATATTCATCAGTAATACTGGTAAATTTCACATAGCCACCATAGAAATAAATATCTGAATTTCCAGCTCCATCAAAACCAAAACTTAATTCTGTTGAGGTTTCACTTGCGTTAATAATCATTCCTTCAGTAATATTGGTTGAGGTTTCAACCTCTAAAAAGAAATTGTGAGCATCTTCTGAAATTTCAAAATTGGTATAGTCTAAATACTTGTAGATTGTACCATTTTGATACTCTGTACCTGAACTTTTCCAAGTGATGTACTCATCTAAACTCGGAGTTATAGAATTGTCATCATCTCCATTACAGGAGAACATAAGAATCGAGAAGATTCCCAATACAAATAGTCTTGAAATTGATTTAAAATTTGTTGTCATATTGATATTGTTTATTGAATTTGATTAGCGGATAAAATATTGCCCTTTAAGTCAGCTTTTGCAACAACAGTTTCTAAAACCATTGCTCCCAATTTATTTTTTGCACGATACGACATTTCTATCAATACATAATCTCCTTTATCTTCGTATATCGTTTCTTGATGTTTAAAACTGTTTGGGTCGTGTAAATTTTGCTTGATATATTTTACAAGGTTTCTATGGCTACCATCCCAAATAGAAAATTGTGAAGCAATTTTTTCTTTACGTAACCTCAACTTGTTATTTTCAACTATTTGTAATGAATCGGGTAAAAAAGCAATAATAGTATTGATAGAAACAACGCCTATTTTCTTTTTTAGAGAATTATTATAGTTGTTTTGTAAAATTTCTTGATGAGGTTTTGATTTACTTATCCAGTTGCCTTGTGTTGCATTTTTAGAAAGTTGAAAGTAAATTGTATCTGTATTTTTCAAAAGTTTATTAGAAACGATATATGAACCCTCCCAACTCTTAACAATACTATCTGCCCATTGTTTTTGAAAAGCGATTAGTTTTTCGTTTTCAGCAGTAGCATCTTGTTTTTGTTTTTCTATGGCTAAATTTTCAACTTTGGAAATACTATCTAATTTGAAATGAGCCAATTCAATTTTTTGCATTGCATTTTGGTAATCCTTATTGTCGGAATCTATCTTCTTGTATTCTTTGATGGCTTCTTGGTAATTACCATCTTCAAAATAGCGGTTTCCACTTTCATAGTAATTAATAGGGTTAAAAACGGCAATTGTTATCACTAAAAGAACCAAACTCATCGCTAATGCTCCAAAGGTATATACCAACTTTTTCCAAAGGTCTGTTTTATGAAGAAAAATTCCCACAATACCAACTGGAGGGAAAAGGAATAAAAGGAGTATTAAAATGCCTTTTTTGTCGTACCAGTTCTCTTTTAAAGATGTATCCATATTCAAATAATTATTCAGTTGAGGTACTTCAATAGTTGAAATATGGACAAAAAAACAGCGTGCCATACATCACGCTGACTAAGGTGGCTCGGCAAAGCCAAAAACAGAACAACGGAGCAGACACGCCTTTTCAGGCGTACTATAAACCGTCTTGTTCTGATGTATGAAATTTTGCCGATTTCCTTAGTCAAGACCTATTTTAGTACGAATATTATTACCCATTTTACTGGGATTAAATTCTAACTACAAATATATCAAATACTTTTTATTAAATTTGAATAAAATTAAATAACAATGCCTAAACTACTGTATTTCTTTGTTTTTATCTTATTTACAGGGGTTAAATGCTACTCCCAAGAAATTTTCATTACAGAAAATAAAAATGAGGCGGATTACATCATTTATGAAACAAAAGACAAATCGGAAGCCAATTGGATAGTAATGAAAACAGATTGGAGAAACCAAGCCAAAGATGGTCATTGGTATTTTTCTGAATGGAGAAATGATTCGGATATTATCGTATATATCACAAAAGATAAATCAGAAGCCGACAAGGTTGTTTTTTATACGGATTGGAGTACGGATATTAAGTTTGAGAAATAAGAAAGAATATGTATATATCGAAATTATCAATAAGAAATTTCAGAAACTTTCGTAATGTATCATTACGGTTCAATAAAGGTGTGAATACCATAATCGGAGAAAATGGTTCAGGAAAAACGAATTTATTTCAGGCAATACGCCTTTTGATTGATGAGAATATGCCGAGAATAGTCCGTTTTTTTGAAACAGATTTTAATAGGTCTATTGGGAGTTGGAAAGGACATTGGATTATTATTCAAATAGAATTTAATGAATTAGATTCAAGTGAAGAAGCCCAATCAATAGCAATGCACAAAGTTGGAGTGGTAGATGAATATGAAAATGCCAAAGGTACATACTCATTATTTTTTCGCCCAAGAATTGACATTCGGAGAGCATTGTATGAACTTTCAGAAGATGAGGAAAAGACAGAGTATGAACTTGAACAATTATTAGATGGAATTACACTAAATAATTACGAAACTGTTTTTACAGGCAGAGGAAATATTGACTTTTCAAATGATGAAAATTATTCAATGTATGTTGGCGATTTTGAAAAAATTGAATTTCCTGACCCCGATGAAGAAAAAACGGATATATACGGAGTAAAAATTTATAGCATCTCAATACCTAATGAATTTGCTTGTACTTTTGCCAAAGCACTTAGGGATGTAGAAACAGACTTGCGTTCTTACCGAGATAATCCTTTGCTAAACCTTTTAAGGGATAAAGAAAAAAGCATTTCCATAGAGAAAAAGACTGAAATAGAAGGGCAAGTCAGTAAACTAAATGATGATATTTCAAAATTGGATGAGGTAAGAGCTGTTTCATCAGGAATTTCACAAACCATTAAAGAAGCCGTTGGAGATACTTACGCTCCAAATATTAACATAAAGTCTGAACTTCCTTCAGAAATGGAAAGATTACTTCAATCTTTAAAATTATGGGTCGGAGACCCTGATGAAGAAGGTTATGAAGGCAGATTGTGGGAATTGAGTTTGGGGGGAGCAAACCTCATCTATCTTTCCCTTAAATTATTGGAATTTGAAAAGGTAAAGAGAGAAAATAAAATTGCAAATTTTATTCTGATTGAAGAACCCGAAGCACATATCCATACACACATACAAAAAACGCTGTTTGATAAATTAGACAAAGAGAAAACACAAGTTTTTATTTCAACACATTCTACCCATGTTTCTTCGGTATCTGCTATTAGTTCAATGAATATTTTAGGAAGGGAAAAACAAAAGGCAGAGGTTTATAATCCCGCTAATCAACTTGAAAAAAATCAAATAGTAAAACTTGAAAGGTATTTGGATGCGAATAGAACAAATTTACTCTTTGCAAAAGGTGTGATTTTGGTTGAAGGAGATGCAGAACATATTTTGATTCCTGTTTTAGTAAAAAAGGTTTTTGGGGTTTCTTTAGATGAACTCGGTGTATCCATCATTAACATAGGAAGTACAGGATTTGAAAATGTTGCCCAATTATTCCACAATGATAGGGTTCATAGACATTGTAGCATTATAACAGATAACGATATTTCAATTGTTGAATTACCCGAAGAATCTAAAAATGATACTGAATATCAAAAATCTTGTAGGCAATCGGAGGAATCTGGAAAGGGTAGAAAATCCAAATTAGATACTTTTTGTGAAGGGAATACCTTTTTGCATCCTTTTTATGCAAAACATACATTTGAAGTTGATTTCTTACTGGCTAATAATGCTTTTGAAATTAAGGAAACAATAAAAAAAGAATATTCAAGAGAATCGGATATTAAGAAGATTTCAGATTTATTAGATAATGAAAGCGTATCCGTTTCAGGCAAAGAAGTTTTAAGATTAGCAGAAAAATTTGGTAAGGGTTGGTTCGCAATAATGATTTCTGATAACATTGACAATCTTACCGTTATTCCTGAATATATTTTAAAAGCTATATCGTTTGCTTGTTCTAAAATCAACAGAAATATCCTTTTGTCAATCGCTTTATATAGGTTAAAGTCTTTAAGTAAATTTCATTATGAAGATGACGAGAACGATTACTTGGGTCTTTTAAAACAAGTTAAGGAAATAACTGACCTTGAAGAAGCCGTAATTTTTTACACGAAAAAATTACCTGATGATATACTAACTAAACTAGTATCCTTATTAGATGCTCAAAGGATTAAATAATCAACAAAGAGAGGCTGTAATTGAGCCAGGCAATGTACTATTAACAGCTTGTCCAGGAAGTGGTAAAACTCGTGCATTGACCTACAAGATTGCTTATGAATTAGAAAGGTTATCAAGTTCAAAAAAGGTTATCATAGCTGTTACTTTTACAAATCGTGCAGCCGATGAAATAAAGAAACGATTGAGAAACCTTGATGCAGATGATTCAAACTTATGGGCAGGAACAATTCATTCTTTTTGTTTAGAATGGATTTTGAGACCCTATATGTGTTATTTGGATGAATTAAAAAATGGTTACTCTATATCTGATGAATATAATTCAGAAAATATAATTAATGAATTAAAAAAAGAGTATGGATTAAATTATTGGGATTCTGTTTCAACGAGATATTTACCCAATGGAGAGAAAGAAGAAACTGCCTACATAGATTTAATAGATGAATACCATGAGATACTGGCTAATGAAAAACTGATTGACTTTGACCAAATTCTGCACTATTCACATAGACTGCTAATATCTTATCCCAAAATATCAGAAACACTAAAAAACTTATTCCAGTTTATCTGTGTGGATGAATATCAAGATACTCAACAATTACAGTATGCTATATTGGCTGAAATTATGAAAGGAGCATCGGGTAATTGTAATATGTTTATTGTAGGAGATGCTGACCAAGCAATATATGGCTCTTTGGGTGGTGTTGCAAAATTACATTCTGAAATTGAATCCGAGTTTGAAGTCTCTTTTTCAAACAAAGAATTATCGGGCAATTACAGAAGTAATCAACAAGTCATTGATTACTATAAAAACTACCAAACATCAGATATTGACATACAGGCATTTGGTTCAAACGCTGATGATATAGCAACAATTACATACAACTTTTCTGTAAATAAAGATGATTTAGTTGAATACATAGCAAATATCATTAGAGAAAGAATAAATGCAGGTATTCCCGAACATGAAATTTGTGTATTAGCCCCTACTTGGTATATGGTTATTCCTATGGGTAGGAGGTTGAAATCATTATTGCCCGAAATAAAGTTTGATGCTGTTGGACTTTCTCCATTATTAAAAAATAGAGAAAACATTTGGTTTAAGGTTGCAAGGTTATTCCTTGTATCCCCTTCTCCCAAAACATATTTAACAAGAAAAAGATGGGCAACGGAACTTGTGAATGAGTTAAAAGATTATGGAGTAATAGTTTTTGAAGATTCTGAATTTAAGTCAAAAAAGCTACTGAAAACAATAAATTCCATAGTTTCAAATGAACAGAATGGTTTAAAATATTTAGAAGACAGTTTTTTACAATTATTTCAAATAATTGAAGTCGATATTTCTAACAATGAACATTTGCAACTTCAATGGGATTCCTTTTTTGATGGAGCAGAAAAAAGACTTGCAAATCCTGATTTTGATTTAGCACAAGATATAGATAGTTTTAGAAAAATGTTCAAACATGAGGAGGGGGTTGTAGTAAATACTTGTCATGGTATAAAAGGGGAGGAATTTGATACAGTTATAGCTTTTGGATTATTACAAAATATTTTACCAAACAGAAATGATAGCACACCTAATATTGCAGAAAAACTACTATATGTTATCTGTTCCAGAGCAAAACAAGAATTACATTTAATATCCGAAACTGGAAGAACTACAAGTTATGGAAATCCCTACCTTCCAACTTATCAATTAAGTTCTGTTGATTATGAATATGATTAAGAACTTTTACTAAAATAAAAATCCCCCAAATCCGTCCCCTTTAGATAAACAAAAAACCTCAACTAATTGACAATCAATATAGATGAGGTTTGTACTTGTGGTCCCACCTGGGCTCGAACCAGGGACTTTCTGATTATGAGTCAGATACTCTAACCAACTGAGTTATAGGACCAATATTTAAAATATACTCTCATTCAAGAATAGGATTGCAAAAGTAAAGTATTTAATGAAATTAACAAGAATTTTTTTAAATTTAGCTCTAAAATATTTAAATCTAACTCAAAGCATTAAAAGCTAAAATTCAATCAACCTAACCAACCATCTCTATCTAAACTGCGGTATTGAATTGCTTCACTGATATGTGCATTAGAAATATTATCTTCATTTTCTAAATCGGCTATGGTTCTGGAGACTTTAAGAATTCTATCATATGCACGAGCAGATAGGTTGAGTTTTTCCATAGCGGTTTTAAGTAAAGTTTTTGAGGCTTCATCAAGCTCACAAAACTTTCTAATTTGTTTGACGTCCATTTGGGCATTGTAGTGAATATAGTCAATATCTTTAAATCGTTCAGCTTGTTTTTCGCGGGCTTTGGTCACGCGTTCTCTAATTTCAGCACTGCTTTCGCCTCGGCGTTCTTCGCTGAGTTTATCAAATGGCACTGGCGTGACTTCTATATGAATATCAATACGGTCGAGTAGTGGACCACTGATTTTGCTGAGATAGCGTTGCATTTCGGCAGGCGATGAAGTAACAGGTGCATCAGGATCGTTAAAATAACCACCAGGACTCGGATTCATACTGGCGACT
Source organism: Psychroflexus sp. MBR-150 (assembly GCF_053628795.1). Classification (NCBI taxonomy): domain Bacteria; kingdom Pseudomonadati; phylum Bacteroidota; class Flavobacteriia; order Flavobacteriales; family Flavobacteriaceae; genus Psychroflexus; species Psychroflexus sp. MBR-150. The sequence continues at coordinate 21,088 of NZ_JBRJHB010000021.1, read as the reverse complement.
AACATAAAACTTGACGGATATGTTACTGTAAATTTTGCTCTAGAAATCGTGACTTCTCTATCTTCTAAAGGTTGACGCATCACTTCCAACACTGAGCGTTTAAATTCTGGGAGTTCATCAAGAAACAAGACACCATTATGCGAAAGAGAAATTTCACCTGGTTGTGGATAAGCACCGCCACCAACCAAAGCAACATCGCTAATGGTATGATGTGGACTTCGGAAAGGTCGGTTTGCCATTAAACCTGTGTTTTCTTTTACACCACCAACTACCGAATGGATTTTAGTGGTTTCAAGAGCTTCTTGAAGTGTCATAGGTGGAAGAATACTGGGTAGCCGTTTGGCGAGCATCGTTTTGCCTGAACCAGGCGGACCAATCATAATGATATTATGACCGCCAGCGGCTGCAATTTCCATACAGCGTTTTATGGATTCTTGACCTTTAACTTCTGAAAAATCAAATTTGGGATGTTCTAAGTTTTTATAGAATTCTTCTCTCGTATTGAGAATGGTTGGTTCGAGTGTTTTACCTTTATCAAAAAAGTTGATGACTTCAGTGATGTTTTCAACACCATAAACTTCAAGACCATCAACAATAGCGGCTTCTTTAGCATTTTGTTTTGGTAAGATAAAACCTTTAAACCCATCTTCTTTGGCTTTGATGGCAATGGGTAAAGCTCCTTTTATGGGTTGTAAACCACCATCGAGAGACAATTCGCCCATAATGATATATTCGTCAATGTTTGGTGCTTTGATTTGTGATGAAGCGGTAAGAATACCCAGAGCTAAAGTCAAATCATAAGCAGAGCCTTCTTTACGCAAATCAGCTGGTGCCATATTGACCGTTATTTTTTTGCCAGGGAATTTTAAACCGATGTTTTTCAATGCGGCTTGAATTCTAAAACTACTTTCTTTTATGGCATTATCAGGCAAACCTACCAAGTGGTAACCGATGCCAGAATCCACGTTGACTTCTACTGTGATATTGGTGGCTTCAACACCAAAAACAGCACTGCCATAGACTTTTATGAGCATAATATTCTACTTGTTTTAAAGAAATTCAAATTTTATACTGATAAAAGTAACAAATTACGATGAATGAGTAAGACTTTAAAATAATATTTGTAGAAAATACGAACTGATTTTTACTTTTTAATTGTATTCCCTTCCTTCATCCACTGCGTAATACCACCTTTTAAGTCATAGATTTTTGAAAAGCCTTGTTTTTGAAGAATTTTAGCACATTTTGCACTTCTTCTTCCTGAGCGACAATATACGATAATGGGTTTGTCTTTGTTTAAAGTGTCTAGCTTTTTGTCGAAGTTATCATCATAAACAATATTGTGTGCCCCTTCGATATAATTTTCATTAAATTCTTTAACGGTTCTAACGTCAACCAGCTGAACTTCATCATTTTTGAGCATGGTTTTCATTTCCTTACTATCTATCATCGTGATATTAGAGTATTTGGCTTTTTCTTTACAGCCTATGCTTAGTAAAAGGATTAAAACTAGGCTAATTTTAAAATGTTTCATAATGCTATTGTTATGCTGTTTCTGTGTTGATTTTATTATTCAAATATGACTATTTATACTTAAGATTTCATGTAGAGGACGCAAAGTTTTGATGCCAAAACACTCAAAGTGAACTTATCAATTTATTACTTTGATAATATAAAACATCTAAGAATTTTCAACTTTCTTATTACCGCCAACTACCAGCTACCGACTAACAGCTATCCTTCAACTTCTCCATGCCATTCTATGATGCCACCTTCGAGGTTTGATACATCTTTAAAACCTAATTGTTCCATGATATTACATGCCATCGCACTGCGACTTCCAGCTCTGCAATATACAAAATAGGCAATTGATTTGTCAAGTTTTTCTATTTCCTCTACAAATTTTTGAGCGTCTTGCACATTGATAAGCGTTGAATTTGGAATGCGTTTTTCTTCATATTCTTCTGGTGTTCTCACATCGAGAATAACGCTGTTTTGGTCGTCTTTTTGGGCTTTTTCCCAAGATTTGTTATCTAGATTATTCATTTTCCCATCCTGACCTTCTCATTGGGAAGGAACTTTTTTTAAAAATTAATTATTGATTTATTTATTTTTCATTTTCAAATTGCTACATTATCTATAAAGTTCCTCTTAAATTTTGCTCTCTTTCTATAGCTTCAAAAAGGGCTTTGAAATTGCCTTTTCCGAAAGATTTTGCACCTTTTCTTTGTATGATTTCAAAAAACATGGTTGGTCTATCTAAGACGGGTTTTGTGAAAATTTGCAATAAATAACCTTCATCATCTCTATCGATTAAAATATCGAGCTCTTTTAGTGGCTCAAGGTCTTCGTCTATTTCTCCTACGCGGTCTAAAACATCTTCGTAATAAACTTCAGGGACGCTCAAAAACTCTACGCCACGGTTTCTTAAGCTGTTGACTGTTTCAATAATATTGTCAGTAGCTACTGCAATGTGTTGTACACCAGCACCGTTATAAAAATCTATGTATTCTTCAATTTGAGATTTCTTTTTACCGTGAGCAGGTTCGTTTATAGGAAATTTGATTCGGCCATTGCCATTACTCATCACTTTACTCATCAAGGCGGTGTATTCTGTTGAGATATCTTTGTCGTCAAAAGATACGAGTTGTGCAAATCCCATAACATTGGCATAAAATTCACACCATTTGTTCATTTCGTTCCAACCTACATTACCCACCATATGGTCAATGTATTTAATTCCTGTGGATTCTGTGGTGTAAGGGTTATCCCAAGCTTTATAGCCTGGCAAAAAAGGTCCGTGATAATCTTTGCGTTCAACAAAAAGATGAACAGTTTCACCGTAGGTGTGAATGCCTGAAATCACGGCTTTACCATTGCTGTCTTCAATGGTGTGTGGTTCGCAATAAGCTTTTGCACCTCTTTTAGTGGTTTCTTCGTAGCTTTTTGTGGCATCGTCCACCCAAAGGGCAATATATTTGACGCCATCGCCGTGTTTGTTGATATGGGCGTTGATATCTCCTCCAGGTTCAAGCGGACTGGTTAATACTAATCTGATTTTGTCTTGTTGTAAAACATAAGAGACTGTATTTTTCTTTCCAGTTTCTAAGCCAGCATAAGCAATAGGCGTAAAGCCCCAAGCGGTTTGGTAATAATAAGCGGCTTGTTTGGCATTGCCGACATAAAGTTCTACAAAATCGGTTCCTAAAATGGGTAAAAAATCTTCGGCTTCTGGATTTTCTACGGGTAAGTTTAAGCTTGTTGTATCTGTTTTCATTGTATTGAGTTTATAAGGTTATCAGTTTATAAGTTTCAAGTTTTAAGTTGTTTTTTTCTATTACTCATCATCTTTTCTATAGCCTTCATAATAGTATAATTGTTTTATGCCTTTTGAAATATTCTTTTCTCTAATCTTTCCAGCATAATCATACAAACCATCAAATATATATTTATGAATTTGCAAAAGTCCTTCTGTTGTGCCAACTTCAAAAGTATCGATTTTTCCAGTTTCAAACAACTGAAAAGCTTTTTTGATACTTTCTTGGTCTTTATTCATACATAATATATTTTCTGCTATATTTTAATTTCTCATTACTTGATCTAATTCCAAGCTGTATAGTCTAAAAACTAACAGATAGAGGCTAAAAGCTATTTTATTCCAACCATGACTTATAATAAGTGCCATCAGACAATTTCATACCAACTTCAGTGATTTGAAGAGGTTTAAAGGTATCTACCATTACGGCGAGTTCTTCAGTTTTGGTTTTGCCAATGCTTCGTTCTGCTGCACCTGGATGTGGACCATGTGGTATGCCAGCTGGGTGCAATGAAATATGTCCGCGGTCTATGTCATTTCTACTCATAAAATCGCCATCAACGTAATATAAGACTTCATCGCTGTCTATATTAGAATGGTTGTATGGTGCTGGAATGCTTTCTGGATGATAATCAAACAATCTTGGACAGAATGAACAAACCACAAAAGCATCGGTTTCAAAGGTTTGATGCACTGGCGGTGGTTGATGTATTCTACCTGTTATGGGTTCAAAATCGTGTATAGAAAATGCATAAGGAAAATTATAACCATCGTAGCCTACCACATCAAATGGATGTGTGGCGTAAACCATTTCAAACAAGTCGTTTTGTTTTTTGACTTTTATGATAAAATCTCCTTTTTCGTCGTGGGTTTCTAAATCTTGTGGTGCTCTGAGGTCTCGTTCACAAAACGGTGAATGTTCTAACAGTTGCCCAAAATAGTTGCGATAGCGTTTGGGTGTGTATATTGGTCTGGTAGATTCAATAATAAACAAGCGATTATCCTTTGTGTCAAATTCGATTTTATAAATCATCCCACGAGGAATAAGCAAATAGTCGCCGTATTTGAAATCGAGATTTCCAAGATGAGTTCTTAGTTTTCCGCTTCCTTCATGAATAAAAAGCAATTCATCAGCATCGGCGTTTTTATAAAAATAATCATCGGTAGATTCTTGAGGTGCTGCAAGGGTTATATTGACATCGCTATTGTGCATAATAACTTTTCTACTGTCTAAATAATCGGCTTCTGGTTTGAGCTGAAACCCTTTTAAGCGTAAAGATTCTAAGTTGTTTTTAACCGCAATTTTGGGTGCTACTGACTTTTGGGATTGTATAGCTTTTACTTGAGTAGGTCGATGTATGTGATAAGAATTGGTGTACATCCCGTCAAAACCTATGGTGCCAAACAATTGTTCATAATACAAACTGCCATCTGGTTTTTTAAAAATAGTATGGCGTTTGTGTGGTATTTTACCAAGTTTATGATAAAAAGGCATAATTTTTATAATTTATTCAAATATCGTGAATAAAAATAAATTAAAAAAGAGATATCTTTAAAATCATCTTTAATTCAAAACCAGTAGCCTAAGCTAAAAAACCAATGACTATCTCCTGTTTCTGGCGAGTATGAATATTTGACGTCAATTGGACCAAAGATAGTTTTGCAACCGTAACCAATAGCATAGCCACTAAATTCGGGAGAGCTAAACCATTCGCCATCTGAAAAAATATCTTCTGCGACATTGGCATAATTGGCACTTAAAATCAAGTGGTTTTGAGTGTAAAAATTGTAATCAACTTCTATCATACCTTTCATATAACTATTGGCAGAAACACTAAAAAAGTCGTAACCGTAAAACGGTCTGAAATTATTGATGGTTTTATTGCCATAGCCACCGAGAAAAAAATTAAGACTACTGACATCTTCTTCACCTAGTCTAAAGCCTAACTCTGAAGAAAAACGAGTGGTTAATTTTTCCAATGGCGTTGTAACATAACCGATTTGACCTTTAACTATAGAAAACTCACTGATTCCATTGCTGTTTAAGTCATTAAAATAAAAGTGAAAATCTCCGCTAAAATATACTCCTTTGGTAGGAAAAAACTTATCGTCAAAGCTATCAAAGTCAATATAAGTATATGTACTCAATAGATTAGAGTCTTGAATAACGGTTGCATTATCGGTGTTGCTTTGGTCATCGATAATTGTTTCTGTTTTGGCGTTAATGTCTTTTTGTTCAAAACCAAGTCCGAATCTAAAATCTTTAAAGAGGTAAGTTTCTATATAAACTTGGTTAGTAAAATCATCTATTTTGAGATTAATTTGGTTAACATTAAAATCACCAATGTTTGAATTTTCTTGAATAAAGTCAAAATCAACATTGTCATCAAATTGATTGAAACTCGATTTTAGACCGATACTCCAATATTTTCCTTTATCGATAAAATAATCAAAATTATAGCGAATATTATCACCTAAGATGAGGTCAAAACTTGTGACGTCGTTGGTTTGAAAAAGGCTTTTGTGAGTGAGATTAACCAACAACCCACTTTTGTATAAGTCATCATAATGGGCTGCGAGTTTTATAAAAGTTTTGTTTTCATTTTCTTCAACTTTAATGATTAAATTTTGATTGTTGTTATCTGATTCGATATTATAGGTTACACGATTAAAATTTCCAGTGGCTGATAAATTATTCAAACCATTATTTAAATCATCGTAAGCGATTTTTTGTTGTGTTTCTATTTGTAGTTTTCCCCTGATATAATTTCTTGGAAAGGTTTTGTTGCCAATGATTTGGATACCGTCAATGTAAATAGAATCAATAATTTTTACAGGTTTTTTTTCAATTTTAGGATGATTTTGAAGTGATGCGAGTTTTTCAAGTTCAGGATATTTTTCTATGGCTGCAATAAGACCTTCATTTATTATAGTTTCGCCATCTTCAAAAGACATTACATTGAAATTTCTAATATCAGGTCTGATATAAACATCGGTTTTTTGTCGTTTGGTTTTCATAGCTTTAATGGTTCTAAAGTTACTAACCTGAGTCATGATTTCTAAACCGCTTTTAAGTTTTTGTCGAGGGTATAAACTATCCTGTACATCAACGCCAATGATGTAGTCCATGTTTTTGAGTTTTAATTTTTCAACGGGATAGTTGTTGACTACACCACCATCGCTAAGTAGTTGTCCATTTATTTCTACAGGTCTGAAGAAGGTTGGTATGGCACCGCTGGCAGAAATAGATTGAGCAAGATTGCCGTGGTCTAAAACAACTTCTTGTCCTGTTTCTATGTCAGTGGCAATGCAAAAAAAAGGAATTTTGAGTTCACTAAAATCATCGGTTTTTACGTGCTGTGTAAGTTGAGCCAATAAATTGTAAATATTTTGTCCCTTTGAAATTCCAGTGGGAAGTGTTAGACTGAAGTTATCAAATGGGAATGAAATTGCATATTTTTCAGATTGTTCACGTTCATAAAAGGTTTTAGCGTCACGTGGTAATTCATCCCTGATGAGTTTGGAGAAATCGGTTTTGCTAAAAATCGAATCTAATTGTTTTGCGTTGTAACCTGACGCATAAAGTCCGCCAATAATCGCACCCATACTTGTGCCAGCAATGTAGTCTATCTTTACGCCACTTTCTTCAATCATTTTTAAAGCCCCAATATGGGCTAAGCCTTTTGCTCCGCCACCGCTTAATACCAAGCCTACTTTTGGGCGAATTGTGTCTGTTTGAGCTTGACTGCACAGACTTATGCAGATAAAAAATATAGAGATGTATAGTTTTAGTTTCATTTAGTTTTCAGAAAAATAATCTTTGATTAGTTTTGTTTTGGCTTGACCAACAATTTTTATCAATTGTTCTTCATTAGCGGTTTTTATGCGTTTCACAGATCTGAATTCTTTCAATAAATCTAAAGCTGTTTTTTGCCCGATCCCTTTGATGTTTTCTAATTCGGTTTCTATGGCTTGTTGGCTTCGTTTTTGACGGTGAAAGGTGATGCCAAATCTGTGGGCTTCGTTTCTTAGTTGTTGAATGATTTTCAAACTTTCAGATTTTTTGTCTAAATATAGAGGAATACTATCGTTTGGAAAATAAATTTCTTCTAATTTTTTGGCGATTCCTATGATTGATATTTGTCCTCTTAAACCTAATTTGTCAAGTGCGTTAACAGCAGAAGAAAGTTGACCTTTGCCACCATCAATCACGATGAGTTGTGGCAGGTTTTCGTCTTCTTCTAAAAGTCTTCTATAACGTCTAAAAACCACTTCTTCCATAGAGGCGAAGTCGTCTGGTCCTTCAACGGTTTTGATATTAAATTTGCGATAATCTTTTTTTGACGGGTTTCCGTTTTTAAACACCACACAAGCGGCAACAGGATTGCTGCCTTGAATGTTTGAATTGTCAAAACACTCGATATGTCGTGGCTCTTTAGGTAATCTCAAATCTTTTTTCATTTGTGTCATCAAACGTTTGGTATGTCGTTCAGGGTCAACGATTTTCATGGTTTTAAATCGCTCTATTCTAAAATACTTGGCGTTGCGTTGAGATAAATCAATTAGTGCTTTTTTGTCGCCTAATTTTGGAATCACCACTTGCACATCTTCACCAAGGTTGACTTCAAAAGGGACATATATTTCTTTGGATTGCGATTCAAAGCGTTGGCGAATTTCTACAATGCCAAGTTCAAGTAGAGTTTTGTCGTCTTCGTCGAGTTTCTTTTTAATTTCAATAGTATGTGATCTGATTATTGCTCCGTGAACGACTTGTAGAAAATTGACATAACCAAAACTTTCGTCAGAGACAATAGAAAACACATCAACATCACTGATTTTTGGATTGACAACAGTAGATTTGGATTGATAACGCTCAAGGCTTTCTATTTTACGTTTGATTTTTTCGGCTTCTTCAAATTGAAGATTTTCGGCTTTGTCTTTCATTTGTTGTTTAAAGGCTTTTAGCGAACTTTTAAAATTGCCTTTAACAATTTGGCGAACCGATTCAATTTGACGGTTATAATCTTCTTCGGTTTGATAAGCTTCACAAGGCCCGAGACAATTTCCTAAATGGTATTCTAAGCAGACTTTATATTTTCCTGCTTTTATTTTGGTTTCTGATAAATCGTATTTACAAGTTCGTATTTGGTAGAGACCTTTGATGAGGCCGAGTAGGATTTTTACAGTTTTTAAGCTAGGAAAAGGGCCATAATATTCGCTACCGTCTTTGATGACGCGTCGAGTCAAAAAAACTCTTGGAAATCTTTCGTTTTTGATACAGAGCCAAGGATAAGTTTTGTCGTCTCTAAGCATGACATTAAACCGAGGGCGACGAGTTTTGATAAGATTGTTTTCTAAAAGTAAGGCGTCAGCTTCAGAATTGACTACAATATGTTTAATGTTGGTTATTTTTTTAACCATGACTTCAATCCGTCTGGAATCGTGAGATTTTGTAAAATAGGAATTGACACGTTTTTTAAGGTTTTTGGCTTTGCCGACGTATAGTAGTTTTCCGTTTTTGTCATAAAACTGATAAACTCCAGGGTTTTCAGGTAGGGTTTTTAATGTCAATTCTATGTTATTTGAGACCATATTTAAAAATCTTTGACTAAAATAGTTAATATCTTTAAGATTTTAATTTATTTTCCTTTTAAAATATAAGTGTTTATGATAAAATTAATTAATGTATAATACCGAATGTTATTTTGAATGTCTCATAAAAGTTCTTTAAAATATATGTTTGTATTCTACTTTCATCTTTTTATTAACGATATTATTCATTCAAATTGTTAAAAATGTATGATATAAACAAAAAAAACTCCGTTTCAAATCATATTCTGAAACGGAGTTTGAATTAAAATTTTATAGGTGATATTACTCTATTCCAACATCTTCGGTATTGTCAATTAAAACTTGTCCTCTGTAGTATAATTTACCCTCGTGCCAATGTGCTCTGTGGTAAAGATGTGCTTCACCAGTAGTTGGATCTGTGCCAATTTGAGGCATTTCGGCTTTAATATGTGTGCGTCTTTTATCTCTACGCGTTTTTGATGTTTTTCTTTTAGGATGTGCCATAACTCAATCTTTTAGTAATTTTTTTAGTTTATCCCAACGTGGGTCTGTTTCGTTATTTTTTAAATCTTTTTCTCTATCTATGCTATGATGATTTAATTTTTCAAGAATCTCAGAATCTAAAGTACCATCTTCTACTCCAGGGTGTATTTTTTTTTGAGGTATTGACAAAGCTACACATTCATATATAAATTGTTCAATCTGAAAATCATATTGTCCGTGTGGAATAAATAATAATTCCTCGTCAACTTCTTTATATTCGTCTCCAAATTTTACAACTAAATATAAGCTGTTTTCAATGGGTAAATCAAAATGTTCTAAAGTCAAATCACATTCTACTTCAACTTTACCTTTAATATGAAAGTCAAATTCAAGATGTGTATTTTTCTTAATCAAAGTAACCTCAACTTGAATATCTGACTTTGAAAATTCTTGGTAATCAAACTCATCAAAGAACGTGTTATTTATCTTATATTCAAATTGATGTTTACCTTCTTTAAGCCCTACAAAATGAATGGCATAATCTTCAAGATTCAACATCACTACATCAATTTTGAGCTTGCAAATATAAAAAATATTTATAAACTATAAGGATTAAAACTTAATTTTATGGCACGTTTTTATTTAATTTTTAGAGGGTTTTTTGTCAAACGCTTGTATTCTTCTCGGTTTTTATAAATTTTAATAGCTTCAAAAACCGCTTGAGTAAATGAGTTTGCATTTGCTTTGCCTTCGCCAGCAATGTCAAATGCTGTACCGTGATCTGGTGAAGTTCTGATGAAATTTAAGCCTGCCGTAAAATTTACACCTTGTCCAAATGATAAGGTTTTAAAAGGAATTAAACCTTGATCGTGATAGGCAGCAATGATGGCATCAAAATTTTTATAATTTTTGGATCCAAAAAAACTATCTGCCGCATAGGGACCAAAAACATAATGTTCGGTTTTGTTGATTTCTGATAGGGTTGGTCTGATGATTTCGTCGTCTTCTTTGCCAATTACACCATTATCGCCTGTATGTGGGTTGATACCTAAGACAGCAATCTTTGGAACATCTATTTGAAAGTCCTGTTTTAAAGATTGTTTTACAGTCTGAATTTTTTGTTTAATCCGTGCTGGTGTGATATGTTTTGAAATATCTTTAACGGGAATGTGATCGGTTAGTAATCCAACTTTTATTGTTTCAGAAACCATAAACATTAAAGCCTTGCCACCAAATTCTTGTTCCAAAAAATCAGTATGACCAGGAAAATTGAAGTCGTCTGCTTGGATATTGTTTTTATGAATCGGTGCGGTGACCAAAACATCTACTTGTCCTGTTTTAACGGCATTAACTGCAGCACGTAAGGACTTTATAGCAAATGTTCCAGCAGCTTTATGTTCTTGACCAAATTCTATTTTTGGATTGTTTTTCCAAGCATTGACTACATTAATTTTTTTTTCTATTGCTTTGTCAGGCGAGCTGATACCTTGAAATCGTAAATTCAATTTAAAATGTCTTTTGAGAAAAGACAACATTTTAGAATGAGCGAAAATTACAGGTGTGCAAAACTCCAACATCCGTTCATCTTCAAAAGTTTTTAGAATAATTTCTGAACCAATTCCATTGATGTCGCCAATGCTAATGCCAACTTTTGGAAGTTTATTTTGAGAATGTGTAGTTTTATTTACCATAAGTTTTGAAGTCAATGAAAGCTAAATAAAAATTAATGTATCGTTTTAAAAGTGTTATACTTTTTATTTCAATTAAATTTGCTGGGCAAAGATAATTAAATAAATCTGCAATATGTTTACAGGAATCATAGAAGAAATTGGTCAAGTCATTAATATTGAAAAAGAGGACACAAATATTCATTTTGACATCAAAGCAAATTTAGCAACCGAGCTCAAGATAGATCAAAGTGTTTCACATAACGGGGTTTGTTTAACCGTTGTTTCAGTTGATGCTTCAAAAAACGCTTATCGTGTAACCGCAATAGATGAAACTCTCAACAAAACCAATTTAGGAACTTTAAAAGTAGGAGGTTATTTAAACTTAGAACGCGGGATGAAACTTAATTCTCGTCTTGACGGTCATATAGTTCAAGGTCATATTGACCAAGTCGCAATTTGCATTGAAGCTGATGAACAAAATGGCAGTTGGATATATCGGTTTGAATATGATATCGAACAGAAAAACCTTACCATAGAAAAAGGTTCAATCACTATCAACGGCGTGAGTTTGACAGTCGTCGATAGCGATATCAATACCTTTAGCGTCGCTATTATACCTTATACTTATGAGCACACAACTTTTAAATATATAGAAAAAGGCGATACTGTAAATTTAGAATTTGATGTGATTGGGAAGTATGTTAAACGGCTTATGGAGTTAAGAGATATTTAGAAATAATGACTTACTTCAAACTCTCCATATCAATTACAAAACGATATTTTACATCCGAACTCGTCACCCTATCATAAGCTTCATTGATGTTTTGTATATTGATCATCTCTACATCACAAGTGATATTGTGTTTGCCACAAAAATCTAACATTTCTTGAGTTTCTTTAATGCCTCCAATCAAGGAGCCAGCAACACGTTTTCTGTTTAGAATTAAAGATGCACCGTGCAGTGGTTCAAGAGGTTCAATTGCACCGACCAAAACCATAGTTTTATCGCGTTTGAGCAAACCGAGATAAGGGTTCATATCGTGCTTGACAGGAATTGTGTTCAATAGAAAATCAAAACTATTGGCATGTTCCTGCATTTGTTTGTCATCAGTGGAAATTAAAACTTCGTGAGCTCCTAAATCCTTAGCATCTTGTGCTTTATCTTTGGAACGGGTAATCATCACCACGTGTGCACCAAGAGCATTAGCAAATTTAATCCCCATGTGACCTAAACCACCAAGACCAACAACACCGACTTTATCACCTCTTTTGACATTCCAATGGCTTAAAGGTGACCAAGTTGTGATGCCAGCACACAATAAAGGAGCGGTTGCTTTGATATCTAAATTTTCAGGAATATTCAAAACAAAATGTTCGTCAACAACAATTTGTTGAGAGTAACCACCAAATGTGTGTCCGCCCAGATGTTTATCATTGCCATTATAAGTGCCGACTGAGCCTTGTTCACAATATTGTTCTAAATCGTCTTGACAAGACGGACAAGTTCTGCACGAATCAACCATACATCCAACGCCAACGGTTTGTCCGACTTTAAAGTCTTTCACATCATCGCCAATGGCTTCTACTGTTCCTATGATTTCGTGACCTGGAACGACTGGATATTTACTGCCACCCCAATCATTTCTAACGGTGTGAATATCGCTATGACAAACGCCACAGTATTCAATCTTTATTTTAACATCTTTAGGATTTAGTTCCCTTCGTTTAATTTCTAATTCTTTTAGCGGTGCATCAGAAAATTCTGCACCATAAGCTTTTATTGTAGTTGGCATTTTTTTATACAAAGTTATGATTTAATCAAGGAAAACTTAAAGGAAGTAATGGTTTAGCTTTATTTTAACTTTTAACATTAATTGCATCAAATATACCCTAATTAAGGTAAAATGATTTTAATAGTTTTATTTAAATTATGGTATTTTAAATTAATGATATAAACTCCAGAAGGCCATTGTTGAACTGAAATTTTATGATTGCTCTCAGATGTTATTCCTTTTAAAATAGGTTGACCAAAAATATTATAAACTTCAAATTTTAGATTTGAAATACCTTTGGAGTCAATATTTAAAAACTGACTTCTTACGGGGTTTGGATAGACAGAGATTTTTAAAGATTGAAATTCATCTGCACTAAAGTTTTCATCCCAAATAGCTTGTACATAAGTTGGGTTGTCTATAAAAGGATTTCGGTTATTCTGAAAGTTAAATCCATTTTCGTTTCGATCTAATTCTTCTTGAGACACAGGGTCAATGATATGCCAACTTAATAGTAAATCGATATACCAATCATCATAAAATTGATTAGAGTCTGAATTCAATATATTATCATTAGCATCAGCCCAGCCAGAGGTGTTAATCTCATCTTCATATCTAACAGCAAAATATAATAAAGCTCTTGCGATATCACCTTTAAACTCATCAAGAGGTTCAAATACATTTCCATTATATCCAGGAAAGACATTAGGACCACGTTTAGAACCGTTAAGTGTTGTTAAATTCGGGTTACTAACCTCTCCATAAGGAAGATTCCCGCGATACCCATTAACCTGACCGTCAGTTGGAAAAGTGGAATGAAAATCACTTCGCATTGGAAGTTGTTGATTAAATAAAGATTGAGGTAAGAGATGTTCCCTGTTATAACACACGCCTTCAGCATTAAAATTACCACATTGATCTACCAATAAACTATGATTATATGGATCTATACCATTTGGATTTTCTGAATAGATGTCTAACAAAAACCCATCATTATCAAAATTGGTATAATTGTCAACAAAACCACTATTAGTATTAGCATAGGCATTCCATAAATCTGAATATTGTTGTGGCGTGTGAAAGGGAAGACCACTACTATCATCAATATCATCAATTATATTTTTGAGTGCAGTTTTTAACTGAAACCCAGTAAGTCCTTGAGCACTTGAGTAGTATCCTTGAGGAGCTTGAGAATAGCTATTAAAAAGTGAAAAATTAAGTATTAGTATCGTTAATAAGATGTGTTTTGACATTAGTTTTAATTTTGGCAACAAATATCTATTTTTTTAAAAAAATTACGACCTAAAAATTAATCAAATATGAGATATTTCTTAGACATTAGAGTTTCAATCTAAAACTATTTTGTGTGATAAGCTTAGAAATTTTGATAGAAAAGATACCATTAAATCAACGAATGTTGTTAAAAAAAATAAATTATGTTAAAATAATTATGAAGTTTTTTTTTAATTAATTTTTTCATAAATTTAACGCCTAATTAAAAAACATTTAACTTATGAAAAAAATAATACTATTGATCGGTTTGCTCGTAACGTGCTGGCAAGTCAATGCACAAGATTATTGTACTGATGGCGGCCCATCAAGTACATTTGATACAAATGTAGAATCTGTAGATTTGGTAGGAGAAACGGCTACTATTGCTTACCTCGGTTGTCAAAATGTTGGTAATGGTGTTGCTGGAGTTGAAGACTTAACTGCTTCTCAATCAGCAGACGTCATTGCAGGTAATTCTTACACTGTAGATGTACAGTTTGGAACTTGTGGTGGCAATTATTCTAGTGTTGGTGAAGCTTGGATAGATTTTGACAGTGATGGTTTTTTTGAAACTATAGAATCTATAGGAACTATAGCTGGAATTGCACCTTTTACTTTACAATCTTTTGCTGTAACAGTTCCGTCTGATGCTATTAATGGTAGCTCAAGAATGAGAGTTATGCAGTGGGAAGGCGGTGTTTTACCATTAGATCCATGTGGTTCATTTACTTATGGCTCTGTTGTTGACTTTGAAATTGTTATTTCAGGCGGTATTGATATCACTTGTGAACAACCTTTTAATGTTCAATTAGTAGAGGCATTTGGTTCTTCCGCAGACTTTACTTGGGACTTAGCACCAAATGATCAAAATGGATATATCTGGGAAGTGTTTACTGCAGGAGCAGATCCTGATGTTGACACCCCAGTTTCTACAGGAACTGTTGCTTCTGGTGTTTCAACTGCAAATGCAGATGGACTTTCAGAGCTTACAAATTATGATTTCTATGTCACTACAGACTGTGGAGCTACAGATGGTTTAAGCCAGAGAAGTAATGTAGTGACCTTTACTACAGTTTTTTTATGCCCAGCTCCATCTAATGTTACTGTTGACGGTGTTGTGTCAGATGCTTTTAATATTAATTGGAACGAAATTCCAAATGCAGCAAATGGTTATACTTGGTCTGTATTTAATGCAGGAGATGATCCTACGGTAGATACACCAGTTTTTACTGGTACAGAGCCTTTTGGAACAACGTCAACTACAGTAACAGGACTTACTGATAATACATCTTATGATGTGTATTTATCTGCAGACTGTGATGTAGATGGCACAAGTGAATTATCTAATGTAGTTACTGTAACCACACCATGTACAGCAGTTTTAGCACCAATCACAGAAAATTTTGATGGCGCAAATTGGACTTCAGGAACTGGGTTTAATAATACAGGAGATGCCATTGATAATTGCTGGCAAAGAACACCCGATGGATCAGGATTCTTTTGGGGAACAAGAACTGGAACAACTGGATCAAGTACTACTGGTCCAAGTGCTGCAAATTCAACACCAAATTATATATTTACAGAATCCTCAAATGGATTATCAGGAGATGAAGCCTTTTTGGTTTCCCCTTTAATTGATTTATCGCCATTAACAGATCCAGCATTAACCTTTTGGTATCATATGCGAGGCAATAATATGGGTACGTTAAGTGTAGATGTTGATGCTGGCTCAGGTTTTGATTTAGATGTCTTTACAATATCTGGCGAACAACAAACTGCAGAGTCTGATCCTTTTATAGAACAAATTGTTGATTTAGCAGCTTATGCAGGTCAAACTGTAAGAATAAGATTCAGAGCTGTTAAAGGTGGTGGTTTTGAAAGTGATATGGCTATAGATGATTTTAAAGTCGATGAAGCACCGTCTTGTTTAAAAACATATAACCTTACTTTGATAGAAACCTTTGATGTTGAAGCTGAGGTGTCTTGGAGTTTAATTAGTAATGCTACAAATGGTTATATTTGGGAAGTTTATAATGCAGGTGACGATCCTGCTACTTCAACTCCTGTTTCTACTGGGACATTTGCTGCAGGTACAACTACAGGAATTGCAGATGGTTTAACAGAACTTACTGATTACGATTTGTATATCATTTCTGATTGTGGTGCTACTGATGGTTTATCAGAACTAGCTGGACCATTAAGTTTTTCTACATTGGCGACCTGTCCATCGCCAACGAATATTGCAGTATCGAATATTACAGTAGATGCTGCAGAGGTAACATGGGGTGAATCTTTTAATGCTAGTAATGGTTACAATTGGGAGTTATTTCTAGATGGTGATGACCCTGCAACTGCAACACCAATTCAAAGTGGAAATGTTGCTTTTGGCACAACAACTTTAAATCTATCAGGCCTGACAGATAATGTAGATTATGATTTTTATATTACTTCAGATTGTGACACAAATGGTTTGTCTTTAACAGAAGGCCCGATAAGCTTCTTAACTTTACCATTACCACCAGCTAATGATGATATATGTGATGCTATTCCTTTAACAGTTGGTATAATTCCACCTGGAAACACCTATACAAACTTAGGTGCTACACCGCAAACCGACGAACCGGCAGGTACCTGTTTTAATGGAGGTATTAACGGCTCTGTATGGTTCACCTTTGTTGCTCCAGCTTCTGGAGAAGTTGAGGTTTCTACAGACATTGCAGGCGCAACCTTGATCGATAGTGAGATAGCTGTATATGATGCACCAACTGACTGTGCTGACCCTACTACAATGGGTGCAGAGTTAGGGTGTGACCAAGATGGAGGAACTACAGTAGGTCTTAACTCAGTTATCAACCTCACAGGACTTACTGGAGGAACTACTTATTATGTTCAAGTTGATCAATGGGGTTTCACCACGCCTGGTGATTTTGGAATTAGTGTTATAGATACTAATCCACCATGTCCGGTTCCAGAAAATGTGACATTAGATAATGTTTCAAATATAACTGCAGATTTTTCATGGGATGATGTTGCTGAAGCAACAGATGGCTATAACTGGTTTGTATTTAATCAAGGAGCTGATGTTACATCTGATACACCAATCGTTAATGGAAATGTAGGATCTGGGGTTCTAACTGCTAATGTAACTGGTCTAGCTTCAGACACATTTTATGATTTTTATGTTCAATCAAACTGTGGAACAACTATAGGATTAAGTATCTTAGGTACAGCAACTACCTTTCAAACAGATTGTGATACATTTACAACTCCATTCGTTGAAGACTTTGAAAGCTTTGCGCCTACAGAAGGATCTGGCCCTGAGTTTGTAAGAGAAGGCTGTTTTGAAGACTTATCTCCAGAATTTGATTACAGATGGAATATAGGTTTAGACTCTACACCCTCAACAGTGTCTGGGCCTTCAACAGGTAATAGTGGGTCTCAATATATTTATGCAGACTCTGGTACTGGTTTTGGAACACAAACGGCTGTTCTTCAAACACCAACATTTGACTTATCTACTTTAACTCAACCTACACTTTCATTTTTCTACCATATGTTTGGTTCAGATGTTGGCTCGTTAGCTGTTGATGTTGATAACGGAACTACAGTTGACGCTGATGTCCTTATCCTTAATGGCTCACAACAAAACGCATCAAACGAGCCTTGGAAAGTTGCTTTTGTAGATTTGACAGCTTACAGTGGTCAAAACATATCTTTTATATTTAGAGCAACAAGAACAACCACTTTTCAAGGTAGTGATATAGCTTTAGATGATATTTCAGTAGATGAAGCTCCAGCTTGTTTACCTGTTAACAATATCTCGATTGCTAATATAGGAGATACTAGCGTTGATTTGTCCTGGGTAGGAAATTCAACAGCATTATCTTACAACTGGGAATTATTTTTAGCTGGTGATGACCCTTCTACAGCTACGCCAGTTCTTACTGGTTCTGAAGCGGCAACGACCTTTACGCTTGCTGGTCTTACAGCTTCTACATCTTATGACTTTTATGTAACAACTGATTGTGGTGCTGATGGCACAAGTTTGGTTACTGGTCCTTTTAATTTTGCAACTGCTGGTTGTCCTGTTTCAGACCAATGTGATTTTACTTTTAATCTTATAGATAGTTTTGGAGATGGCTGGAATGGTAATACCATGGATGTTTTACAAAACGGTGTTGTTGTTGCAACTCTAGGGACTTCCTTTACTACTGGTAATGAATTTACAGAGGTTATTTCATTATGTGACGGTTCAAACTTTGAGTTGTTCTGGAATGATGGTGGTAATTATATTAATGAAGTTGGTGTAGAAATTATTGATCCATTTGATGAAATATTTTTTGAATTACAACCTGACATAAATAATACAAATAATACGAGTCTATTTACTGGTGTAATCTCATGTAGCCCGCCTCCTTGTCCAAAACCTGGCAGCTTGTCAGTATCAAACTTACAGCCAACATCAGTGACCTTAAATTGGGGAGACAATGGTAATGCTGTTAATGGATACAATTGGAGTATTTTCTTACAAGGAGAAGATCCAACAGTTGACGCACCACAGTTTTCTGGTTCAACTCCAGATGGTGTAACTTCTGTTGATGTTACTGGTTTAGCTCAGTTTGAAGAATACGAATTTTATGTTGAGGCAGACTGTGGTACAGCTGACGGTATAAGTACACTTGATGGACCATTTTTCTTTGCAACACCTTGTAACATTTTTGTTCCAGATTATTTAGAGTCTTTCGATACTTTTCTTCCTAATTGTTGGGATGAAGCTGGAAGTGGTGACCCAACAGCTGGACCATCTGATTTTGGAAATTCATCATGGTTGCATGATCAATTCTTAAACGGGACTGGAGACGATAATTCTGTTAACATCAATCTTTTTTTCACTGGTAAGGAAGAGTGGTTAATATCCCCTTCTTTTGACTTGTCTGGAGATGATTATATATTACAGTATATTGCAGCAGTAACAGATTTTAATAATGGCAATGCTCCTGAAGGAAATGGAATGGGTTCTGATGATGAAGTGCAAGTTCTTATATCTGAAGATGATGGCTTAACTTGGACTGAACTCAGAACTTATAATCAATCTGATTTTCCAAGTGAAACAGGTGACGTTGAAGTAATTGATTTATCATCCTTTAATGGCACTGTGAAGTTTGCGTTTTGGGGAACAGAAGGTACTGTTGATGATACTGAAGATTATGACTTCTTTATAGATGAGTTTGAAGTAAAAGTTGCTCCAACTTGCTTTGATCCAAATAGTTTAGAAGTTTTATCAGTTACTGATACTTCAGCTGATTTGAATTGGCAAGCTGGTTCTAGCGAAACTAACTTTGATGTAGAAGTTGTTATCTCTGGAACTCCACCAACTGGTGTGCCAACTTTTGAAGATGTTAGTGTGCCATTCACAGCAACAGGTTTAACTTCAGAAACAACTTATGATTTCTATGTAAGAGCTGATTGTGGCCCTGGAGATGTAAGTAACTGGGTTGGACCAACTAGTTTCACAACTGCACTTACCCCAGTAACTATTGTAGTTAATGACCCTTCAGTTAACAACACTTACTGTTATGATAACGATGAAGTTAAAGAATGGCTATTTGTGTCATCAGATTTTGGCAGCCCAAGTATAACTCCTGTTGAAGTAATTTTTAATGGTGGAACTATTGAAGATGGTACCGGTTCAACCGATCGCTTTAGAGTTTTTAATGGTTTTGATGAGACTGCACCTGTATTATATGACTCTGATGTTGATGGTACTGATTTAGCTGGTGTTACCTTAGCTGCTGATTCTGGAGCTATGTATATGCTTTTAGAATCAGATATATTTGGATCTTGCCAAAATGGTGTAGATGTTGAAGTTCCATTTGATTTTGATGTATTTGCAGGGGTGTTTTCAACGGTGGCGTTTTCGGATAATAATTTTAAATACTATCCAAACCCTGTAAGTTCTACTATGACAATTGATTCGGCAAATCCAATTGAATCAGTTCAAGTATTTGATATTTTAGGAAAAGAAGTATTTAGTAATAATTATGAAGAGACTTCAATAAATATTAATATGGATGCTTTAAGTAGTGGAACTTATTTGATGAAAGTTTCGATAAGTGGAAATTCTCAAACTTTCAGAGTGATTAAAGATTAGAAAGTAAGTAAATTTTTAAGTCTATAAAAAGCCTGAGATGTCTCAGGCTTTTTTTTGGATAAATAATTAAAATCTTAACAAAAATTTTATATATTTGGTCAAATTAATTTAAAATTTACATTATGAAAAAACAAATACTTTTGTTGTTGTTCCTCTTTGTGGGTTCAACAATGTTTTCACAAACTTTAAATCAGCCTGCCAATTGGCCCAATACCAATTGGACAGTATCAGGAACTTTTGAGGCAACCTCATTACTTAATGACCCTACAACATCTGCTAATTTTAGCTACGATGATGACGCTGCTGGATCTGGTTCAACAGATATTCTATCTGCCGAATCTCCAGTAATTGATTTGACACCAGCAAGTTCAGCTGGAGAAACTTTTATTTTTTTAGATTACAACTATGATTATAATCTTGGAGATATTTTTGATCTACAGTACTATGACGCAGACACTTCAGCATGGGTGACCTGGGAAGCACTGCCTGATAATAGTGGTACGGAATCCAATTGGTGTGCAGCAATTTCTGCACCATCTATCACAAGTGTAGAGTTAGACATATCTGGCTTTACGGCAAACCAGTTGAGTAATTTCCAATATAGGTTTTTCTATGATGCATCTTCAGCATGGGGTTGGGGATTTTGTGTATCTTCGCCAACCATTACCTCAGCAACTCCGCCAAGTTGTATTGAACCTTCAGGCTTAACCGCTTCAAACGTAACAGCAACTTCAGTTCAATTAGACTGGACAGCAACGACTTCAACTGAAACAGGTGGTTATGAATATGTCTTAATCACTGACGGTTCAACACCAGATGCCACAACCACACCAACAGGAAGTGTTGGTACGGG
>NZ_JBRJHB010000020.1:0-40315 GCF_053628795.1 Psychroflexus sp. MBR-150 | reverse complement strand
CAAACTCAAAACTGATGTGAATAGCATCGTCTTCATAAGACCAGTTTGGGAAATGTTCTAACTTCTTTTCAATTTGTTCGTTGTTTAATTTTTTCATAAAATATTTTTTATATTATTAGTTAAACCTCATAGGTTTTGAAAACCTGTGAGGTTTTGATTAAAATTATTGAATATAAACCGTTTTAATATTAGCAAATTCTAAAATACCTTCGTGACCCAATTCGCGACCATAGCCTGAATGTTTTGTTCCGCCAAAAGGCAGTCGAGGATCACTTTTAACCAGTGAATTGACAAAAACAGCACCGTCTTCAATTTGTGGAATGAGTCGTTTATACTTAGAATTATCTTTTGTAAACAGACTTACGCCAAGACCATAATTTGAATGATTGATGAGTTGAATAGCTTCTTCTTCAGTTTTAAAACTTGTTACAGCCAATAAAGGGCCAAAAGTTTCTTCATTAAAAATCGGCATATCAACAGATACATTTTCAACTAAAGTAGGCTCAAAAAAAGTATTGTCTTGTTGACCGCCTAAGATGATTTTAGCACCCATTTCAACTGATTTATCAAGTTGAGACTTTAAGTTTTCTGCTATATCTTTTCTCGCTAAAACGCTGATATCTATTGTTTCGTCAAGTGGATTTCCAATATTTAGATTTTGGATATGGATTTTAATTTTTTCTAAAAATTTATCATAAATAGTATTGTGAACCAAAAGCCGTTTGCCCGCAATACAACTTTGACCTGTGTTTTGAAAACGGGCTTTTACACATATTTCAGCTGCTTTATCTAAATCAGCATCTTCAAACACCACTAATGCATTGTTGCCACCGAGTTCTAAAACACTTTTTTTAATGGCTTTTCCAGCTTGACTTGCCACTATGCTGCCAGCTTTGGTGCTGCCGGTTAAAGTAACTCCTTTAATCAAATTATGATTGATGATTTTTTTAATTTGGTCAACTTCAACTATAAGATGAGTGACTGAATGTGATTCAAAACCAGCGTCTTCAACAAGTTTTTGAATCATTTCACCGCAACCGAGAACATTTGGTGCATGTTTGATTAAAACACTATTGCCCAACATAAGATTTGGGGCAATGACCCTGAAAACTTGCCAAAACGGATAATTCCACGGCATTATAGCAAGAATCACACCTATGGGTTCTTTTAAGACGTAAGATTGTTTGGCGTCGGTTTTAATGGTTTTTGTTTCTAAAAACGATGAAGCATTTTTAGCATAAAACTCGCATACCCAAGCACATTTTTCAATTTCGGCTACAGCTTCAGCTATTGGTTTCCCCATTTCTAAAGTGATTTGCTTGGCTAATTTGGTCTTGTTTTGTTTGAGTAATTCAGCCAAACCTCGCATTTTTTCTTCTCTATGTTTTGGGTTCTTGAGCTTAGATTTTAAAAACCTTTGATGAGCTTTGGTGATATGGTTTTTTATATCACTTAGATTTAAAGGGTTAAAGTGATTTAAAGTTTCTGATGTATAAGGATTTTGAGTTTGAAAAGCCATAAAGTGTTTTATTTCAAATATAAATATTTAATAGGGCAAAATTGATAAAATTATGTCAAAGAAATCGCAGTGCTGTATTTAACTGTATTGATATTGAATGCACTTTGAGTGCTACTGATAAAAGGAATAGACGTTAGTTTTTCTACCATAAACTGTCTGTAGGCTTTAATGTTTTTAACATTTACTTTAAGCAAGTAATCATATTCACCACTAATATGATAACATTCAGTGATTTCATCTAAGGTTGAAATATCTTTTTCAAAATGAACTAAACTCTTTTTGGTGTGGTTGACCAATTTTACCATACAGAAAGTTGTAAAGGCTTTTTCCACTTTATCTAAATCTAAAAGAGCTACATAGTTGGTGATGAGTTTTTCTCGTTCTAAACGTTTTATGCGTTCATAAACTGCTGTTTGTGAGAGTTTTATTTTAGCAGCAATCTGTTTTGTCGTCTGGTTGGCATCGGTTTGAAGCAACATTAAAATCTGCTTATCTCTTTCGTCAATTTTTGTCATGATAAATTATTTAATATGTGTTATTTAGGTTGTTAAAATTAGATATATTTTCTATAAATAAAAAAAATATAGTAAATAAAACTAAATATAATAATATCTATTGTAAATAAAATTAGTTTATTTTAATTTAGTGGTAAATTATTTTTATCATGTCAAATCATCCCGCAAAACAAATTCAAGACTTACAATTTTTTGGTGAGTATGGTGGCGTCAATCCATCAATATCCGATAGTTCAACATACACATTTATGACAGCCAAAAGTATGAGTGACACCTTTGAGGGCAATACAGATGGTTGTTTTTTGTACAGTCGTCATACATCGCCGAGTAATCTTTACTTGAGTTCAGCTTTAGCCAAAATGGAAAACACCGAAGATGCTACAGTCTTTGCTTCTGGAATGGGAGCAATTACTTCTACGGTTTTACAAATCTGTCAACAAGGTGATCATATCGTTGCCAGCCGAACCATTTATGGTGGAACTTATGCGTTTCTAAAAAATGTTTTACCCAAATTTGGAATCGAAACAACATTTGTTGATTTTACAAATTGTGAAGCCATTAAAAAAGCCATAACTCCAAACACCAAAATGCTATATGGAGAATCTGTAAGCAATCCATTATTAGGAATAATCGATTTTAAAGCAGTTTCTGAAATTGCTCAACAAAACCAAGCCCAATTTGTAGTCGATAATACTTTTTCACCTTTGATGTTTCAACCCGCAAACTTTGGTGCCGATGTTGTGATTCACAGCTTAACTAAATTTATTAACGGAAGCTCGGACACAGTTGCTGGTGCAGTTTGTGCCTCATCTGAGTTTGTTGAAAACCTAAAAGATGTCAATACAGGTTTGGCGATGTTATTAGGGCAAACTTTAGATAGTTGGCGAGCGGCTTCTATTTTGAAAAATTTAAGAACGCTTCCGATTCGTATGCAAAAACATTCACAAAATGCACAATATCTCGCTGAACAATTTGAAGCACTTGGCTATAAAGTTAGTTACCCTGGTTTAAAATCACATCCACAACACAACATTATTTCAAATTATCTTTTTCCTGATATAGGTTATGGTGGTATTATGACTATTGATTTTGAAACACTTGAAAAAGCCAATGCTATTATGGAGATGATGCAACATCAAAACTTAGGGTATTTAGCCGTGAGTTTAGGCTTTTACAAAACTTTATTCAGTGCTTCTGGAACATCAACTTCAAGTGAAATTTCTGAAGAAGAACAACAAGAAATGGGACTTTCTGAAGGTTTAGTGCGATTTTCAATTGGGTTAGACTATGATATTAAAGTAACATTTAAACAGATGAAAAAAGCAATTGAATTAGTAGAGCGGGACAAACAATCTTCTTCAGTTAAATTTTAAAAACTTCATAAGATTTCTATAGGTTTATAAATTCATAAAAGCGATTTTTTTACTTTAAGTAAAGGGACAAAACTGAAATTTTCACTATATGTTTATATTTTCATAAATCTAATCTTCAGAGAATAATTTTATATTTGTTATATAAAAGCATTATTATGGATATCGAAACCACGAAATTAGAATTAATGCATCTGTTATTACAGGTAAACAATGAAAGTTTGTTGTCAAAGTTAAAAAGAGTTTTTCAAGAAGAATCCAATACATTTTATAAATCTAATTTACACAACATACAAGATCGAACTCAAGACTCTTTAGTAGCTTTAGACAAAGGTGAGACACGACCTGTCGCAGATTTTAAAATTGAGGCAGAACGTTGGAAGAGCAAACAAAATATAAAGTAGAAATTACCTAAAAAGCAGAGCAGTATTACTGGGAACTTCTGTCTCATTTATACAAAACCCATAGCGTTGAAAGTGCGAATAAAAAATCAGATGATATCATTTTAATGGCAATGTCTCTGAAATTCAATCCTCAAAGAGGACGATTGGAAGAAGACTTAGCTGGCTTTAATAAAGAATTCAGAACTATAATTTATTATATTACTAAGCGTACACTGTTAAAATTGTTTATTTTATTAATGAGGTCACAAAAACAGTCTATGTTACTGATTTCTTCCATACCCAAAAAGACCCTCATACAAAAACAAAACGAAGTTAAAATTAATACAGAATCTTGTACAAAAAATTATAATAGGTGATGTCTCTAATCTGATAAATATTTAACATTCAACTTAACTAAATTACATAATATAAATATTCTAAAACAGATTTATTTTAAGGTTGGGATTTGTATTTTAGCATTTAAATCAAATTTCATGAAGACATTAATAATAAGCTTGAGCATTTTTATTGCCATAGGTTGCAAAGCCCAAAAGGATATTACCGAAGTTAATCCAGAAAAATACGCCGAGACCATCAAACCACAATCGCTTAAAAACAAGCTTTACACCTTTGCTTCAGATGAATTTGAAGGGCGAGATACTGGTAAAGCTGGACAAAAAAAAGCAGCCGAATATCTCAAAAACTTCTATCAATCTATTGGCGTGAAATCACCTTTGGGCAATGAGGATTACTACCAAGATATTCCATCTTCTTTTTTTAATGATAAATTACCTGATTCAGAAAATGTAGTCGCATTTATTGAAGGTGATGGTTCAACTGACGAGATTTTAGTGCTTTCTGCACATTATGACCACGTTGGTATGAAAGATAATCAAATCTACAACGGTGCAGACGACGACGGTTCTGGCACGGTGGCTTTGATGGAGATTGCTAAAGCCTTTAAAGAAGCTGAAAATGATGGTTATCAACCTAAACGCGGGATTTTGTTTTTACACGTTACTGGCGAAGAAAAAGGACTTCTTGGCTCGTTGTATTATTCTAAAAATCCTATTTTTCCGATTGAAAACACAGTTGCTGATCTTAATACGGATATGATTGGTAGAGTTGATGACAGTCACAAAGACAATCCTAATTATGTGTATTTGATAGGCAGTGACCGTTTAAGCACCGAACTTCACGAACTTTCGGAAGCAACTAATAAAAAATACGTTCAATTAGATTTAGATTATAAATACAACGCTAAAGACGACCCCAATCGTTTTTACTACCGAAGCGATCACTACAATTTTGCCAAATTTGATATTCCAATAATTTTTTACTTTAACGGCACACACGAAGATTATCACCAACCTACAGACACGCCAGATAAAATCAATTATGAACTTCTGTCTAAACGTGCAAAACTGATTTTTTATACCGCTTGGGAAATCGCCAATCGTGAGAAAAGACCTTTTGTAGATCAACCCACTAAAAAGTAGAAATTTGAAAATTACCTTAAATCTGTTGTTAATTTTGTTTTCTTTTCAATTTGCTTGGACCCAAACCAAGGTTGAGGTAGAAAAGCGCATAAAAAAAAGCGAAGTCCCCGTTGAAGTTTTAGACTGGTTTGAAGATGCTTATCAAGACATAAACAAGGTAAAATGGTTTTATCAAACTGATGGTGATAAAAAATCTTATGAAGCAAAACTGAAACATAAAAAAAGAAAACACAGTGTAGAAATTAATCCTGATGGAAACATTATAAACATTGAAGTTACAGTCAATTTTGATGATATTGAATCCATAGCCAAACAACAAATTGAAACCTATTTTAAAAATACATATTCTAAATTCAAAATCAAAAAAACTCAAATTCAGTATTTGGGAAGTAACGACGATTTAGAAGATATGATAGATGAAAATGAGATGAGTGAAGATATCACTACAAACTATGAAATTGAATTTTATGGAAAAAACGAAAAAGGAAAAGAACTTTGGGAAGGTTTGTTTGATAGCAAAGGAGAATTGATAAACCGTCGAAAAATAAAAATTAAATCTACAGACATTTTAGATTATTAATGAGAAATCCCCTTTTTTTAATAATTACTATTGCTTTAGCTTTAGTTTGTCAAAAACAGTTTGCTCAAGACAATCGCTTTACTGGCGGGTTTTTCCCTGAAGCTTCACTGAGTTATAAACTTAATAAAACGTATTCTGTAACCCATAAAATAGAGTCGCAGAATGGTGTTTATGATAACCAATCGTCTTTAAACGATGAGTGGAAATACAAGCATCGGCAAACTGATTTACAAACTTTCTTAGGAAGACGACTGACCCCTTTTATCAAGGTTGATATTGGTTATCAATACAGGATGCAAGATGGAGAAAATACAAATAGAACTATACAGCAAATCTCAATTTTACAACGCGAATCAAATTTAAGGATTGGTCATAGAATCAGAACTGATCAAACTTTTTTTAAAAATGCAGCACCACTTTGGCGAGTAAGATATAGAATAAAAAGTCAAATTCCGCTCCAAGGTTTTGAAGTTGACCCAGGTGAGAAATATCTCAGTTTTAGCAATGAAATCATCTATAAGTATCAAAGTGCAGAAGATGATATAGAAAACAGGGTTACAGGAAGCTTAGGATTTTATTTTAATGACAAAAACAAATTAGAAATTGGATTAGATTACAGAACTGATGATTATTTGGTTGACAATCGATTCAGACATCGATTGTGGTTTAAAGTTGGCTTTTATAAATCTTTATAAAGTAAAAATTGAACTTTTATCTTTAGCCACTAATACACTAATAATTTTAGGATAAATTAGTGCATTCGTGGCTCAAACTCTTACTTTGAGAATAATCAATTTTTTTTAATTATCGCCATTAATACACTAATAATTTTAGGATAAATTAGTGCATTCGTGGCTTAAACTCTTACTTTGAGAATAATCAAGTTTTTTTAATTATCGCCATTAATACACTAATAATTTTAGGATAAATTAGTGCATTCGTGGCTCAAACTCTTACTTTGAGAATAATCAAGTTTTTTTAATTATCGCCATTAATACACTAATAATTTTAGGATAAATTAGTGTATTCGTGGCTCAAACTCTTACTTTGAGAATAATCAATTTTTTTTTAATTATCGCTATTAATACACTAATAATTTTAGGATAAATTAGTGCATTCGTGGCTCAAACTCTTACTTTGAGAATAATCAATTTTTTTTAATTATCGCTATTAATACACTAATAATTTTAGGATAAATTAGTGCATTCGTGGCTTAAACTCTTACTTTGAGAATAATCAATTTTTTTTAATTATCGCTATTAATACACTAATAATTTTAGGATAAATTAGTGCATTCGTGGCTCAAACTCTTACTTTGAGAATAATCAAGTTTTTTTAATTATCGCTATTAATACACTAATAATTTTAGGATAAATTAGTGCATTCGTGGCTTAAACTCTTATTTTAAAGACTACTTTAAGGTTAGTGATAGTCTTTACTTAAATATTTGTGTATATTTGGTTTATGTATAAATTGATTCAAAATAAACTTGACGATATAATTGCAGTATCTAAACAGCATTATGTTCAGGCTATTTCTTTGTTTGGGTCAGCTGCTAAAAACAACTTGCATAAAGACAGTGATATCGACCTTCTTGTTGAGTTTTCTTCTGATATTAATGTATTGGATTATGCAGACAACTATTTTTTTTTACTCAACCAGCTTGAAAGTATTTTAAATAGAAAGGTTGATCTTGTATCTAATAAATCTCTCAAAAACCCAGTTTTAAAAGAAGAAATATATCAATCAAAGATAGATTTGTATGCAGCCTAAACTACTTAAATATATTTTAGATGTTGAAAGTGTAATTAAAGAGATAGAATCAATTAAACAAAAAACTAAAATAACTTTAACAATTTCTCAGACAATATTATTTTGCAGCGTGCAGTTGAACGAGATTTAGAGATTATAGGAGAAGCAATTCGGAAAATGGTTGAGATTAATCCAAACATACAAATTACTGCTTCAAAAAATATTATAGGATTAAGAAATATTATCTCACACGCTTATGATTCAGTTGAACCTGAAATGTTATAGGGAATAATTCAAAAAAATATTCCTATTTTGATGAATAAAATACGTGATTTAAAAAACAGTTAAGTTCAATTGTTGAATGTAATTTTTTAAATATGAAATGTCTAAATCTTATTTTTTTTATTTGCTTTTTGAGTATTGTAATCTCAAAAGCTTTCTCCCAAAACGCCACATTAAAAGCTGTTGATTCTTTTGCACTAAAAGCCGATAAATTTGTTGGAATAGACAAGTTTCAAAACTTGTATTACATCAAAAATAACACGCTATTTAAAACACCTGAAAATCAAGATGCTATTGCGTTTCAAGATTTTCAGTTAGGTGAAATAGAACGTGTAGATATTTTAAATCCCAATAAAATTATTTTGTTTTATCAATCAGCCAATACCGTTGTGGTGTTAGACAACCGAATGACCGAAATTGACCGTCAAGATTTCAACGCTACTTTTCCGTTTAAAAATGTCGCTTTTGCTGGCACTTCAAAGGATCAAAGTCTTTGGATTTACAATATTGACCTTAATCAACTTGAAATATATGACTACCGTTTTGACAAAACGCTGGCGAAGTCTTTACCTATAAATGATGAAATTTTAGATATGACCAACAATTTTAATCAATGTTATTTATTGACTAAAAATGGTGTTTTGGTTTATAATATTTATGGAAGTTTAGTAAAAAGCATTCCAAAGACAAACATTAAAGCTTTTGATTTATTTAAAAATCAACTTGTTTTATATTCAAATGAAAACTTAGACATCATAAATAAAGATTTTCAAATTATACATTCATTCAATATAAAAAGTCTTGAACCTAAAAATCTTTTTTTTGCTGGTGAAAATCTCTATATTTACGACGGAAAAAAAGTTATAAACTATACCATTCTTTCAAAATAAAACTACATGCACGTTGCTATTGCCGGGAATATTGGCGCAGGAAAAACCACGCTTACTCAACTTTTAGCTAAACATTTTAAATGGGAAGCTCAATATGAAGATGTTTTAGAAAACCCTTATCTCGAAGATTTTTACAACGATATGTCGCGTTGGTCTTTTAATCTGCAAGTGTATTTTCTCAATTCTCGCTTTCGTCAAATTTTAGATATCAGAAAAAGTGGCAAAGACATTATTCAAGATAGAACCATCTATGAAGATGCCTTTATTTTTGCACCTAACTTGCACGCAATGGGTTTGATGACTAATCGGGATTATGAAAACTATCGTTCCTTATTTGATTTGATGGAATCGGTAACCAAACCACCAGATTTATTAATTTATTTGAGAAGTACTGTCCCAAACTTGGTCAATCAAATTCAAAAACGCGGTCGAGATTACGAAAATTCCATTTCCATAGATTATCTTAATCGCCTAAACGAACGCTATGAAGCTTGGATACACGACTACAACAAAGGCAATTTGTTGATTGTAGATGTTGACGATATCAACTTTGTAGATCAGCCAGAAGATCTCGGCGATATTATTAATAAAATAGACGCCGAACTCAACGGTCTTTTTAAAGTTTAATCGGTTTGGTCTAATTTCTTTAAAACCTTATAATTTTTATATAGTCTTCGGGTTAAAAAGCCATAGAGAAGGCGATAAAATCCAAATATTATCAAGAGTAGAATTGATAAAATAACAACCAAGATACCATATCCTAAAAGTTTAGCTTCTAAAGTTTGATTTTCTAAAGTTTGATTAAGAGTTGCTATCGAGACTATGACAAAAGAAATTCCAAAAATAATGACGTTAAACCACACATAAGCTTTTACTGTTTTACGAGTCGTAATAATATTTTTCATCAAAGACTTTACATTATCATCGGTGCTTATTTTTTTAAAATTCCTAAAAAACAAGCCAATAAAAATGACAATCATAGCATAATTAACAATAAGAGAGATTCTGTAAAATGATTCTAAACCTAATTGTTGAATAATATCGAGACTGTTATCAAAAAAACTCAAAGAATCTAAACCGAGCCAAAACACAAACTCAGCTATACTGATGATAAAAATCCACTTGACAATAGAAGTCGATTTTTTATGCATCATTTTGTAGATTTCATCGGTTTTGACATGAGGCAGGTTCTTCTCCTGTCGCTTCCAATCTTGTTTTAACAATTCAAGTTCATCCATCTTACGGATTTATAATGGTTTTTAATTTTTTCTTTATTCTATTCATTTTCACTCGTGCGTTGACTTCAGAAATTCCCAAAGTGTTAGCGATTTCAGTATAATTTTTATCTTCCAAATACAAAAACACCAAAGCTTTGTCAATATCATTCAATTCTTTTACTGCCGCATACATCAATTTTAAATTTTGCTCTGTGGTGTCGTCGTAATAATCGGCTTCAATTTTAAAGCCTATTTTTTCAATATCTTGAGTTTTAACTTGTCGTTTTTGTTTTCTATATAAAGTAATCGCAGTATTTAAAGCCACACGATACATCCAAGTCGAAAACTTAGCATCGCCTCTAAATTTTGGATAAGCTTTCCATAATTGCACCGTAATATCTTGAAACAAATCTTTGTGTTGTGCTTCATTATCAGCATACATACGGCAAATTTTATGCACGATGTTTTGGTGCTTTTCTAAAAGATTGACAAATTTTTGCTCTAATTCAGCTTTCACAAAGTCGATGTTATTCTATAAGTAGTAAAGTTTTCTTAATGTTACAAAATATTGTAATTAAATTTATTAAAATAAGACATATTTAAAAATTTAGTATTTATGAATATACCAAAATCAAAATATCCTAGAGTTGTCGTCATTGGTGGTGGATTTGGTGGGTTGTCATTTACGCGAAAATTATTGAACAAACCCGTTCAACTGGTTTTGTTAGATAAACGCAACTATCACACTTTTCAACCACTTTTGTATCAAGTATCAACATCAGGTTTAGAACCAGACTCAATTGCTTTTCCATTAAGAAAATTTCTTAACAAAAGCAATAACGGTTATTTTAGATTGGCTGATGTGAATCAAATTCACGCTGATAAACACTTGATTGAAACTAATATAGGCGAAATAAGTTATGATTATTTGGTGATTGCCACAGGGTCTAAAACCAATTTTTTTGGCAATGAAAATGTTGAGAAAAATGCCGTATGGATGAAAACCGTGCCACAAGCACTGAATTTGAGAAGCTTGATTTTTGAAAATCTTGAGCAAGCCACTATAACAGAAGATAAGAATAAACGCAAAGCCTTACTCACTTTTGTAATTGCTGGTGCAGGACCAACTGGTGTAGAATTGAGCGGTGCTATTGCTGAATTAAAAAATCATATCGTTAAAAAAGACTACAAAGATTTTGATATTGAAGAAATTGAAATCCATTTGTTGGATGGTTCAGATAGGGTTTTACCACCTATGAGTGAAGAATCTTCAGCCGATGCTCATAAATATTTGACCGATATGGGCGTGCAAATTCATTTGGAAACTATGGTAGAAGATTATAAAAATTGTGAAGTAACCACCAATACAGGCAAATGCTTTTGGACAGAAAACTTTATATGGAGTGCTGGCGTTCACGGTTCGCCTGTCAAAGGCTTGCAAGCTGAAAGTTTGATAGACGGAGCTAACCGCTACAAAGTCAATACCTTTAACCAAGTAGAAGGTTACGAGAATGTATTTGCTATTGGAGATATAGCTTTGATGATAAGCGAAGATTATCCTAAAGGTCATCCTATGGTGGCTCAACCTGCAATTCAACAGGGGCGACAATTGGCTAAAAACATTTTAAATATCATAAAAGGCAAAAAAATGCAACCTTTTGAATATAAAGATAAAGGATCAATGGCAACTATTGGACGAAATAAAGCCGTTGTTGATATTGGCAAATTTCAGCTCGGTGGTTTTGTGGCTTGGTATATTTGGATGTTTGTGCATTTGTGGTTTTTAATCGGTGTTAAAAATAGATTAGTTACTTTCTTAAATTGGGTTTATAACTATATCAACTATGACCGTTCAGAACGCTTGATTATTAGACCATATAAAGAAAACAGAGCTAAAATGGAAGATGTGGAGTAGCACATCCCGACATTTATAGTCAGGGCGTATCGAGACAGATTGTTAATAACCTGTTTACAACATCTAAAAATAGACCTTAAACTGCATTCTGATAATCTTTAATTTTATCAAAACTCAACATTATGGAAAACAGAAGTCAACAATTATCTGAATTAAGACCTGTAATTTCCGGTGCTCAAGTGACTTCACTTACATCTGAAGAAGAAAGTTTTCAAAACAAAACTTTGAGACCCATTGCCAAACTGCAAAACGATTTGCTTTTAGAGATTTTTAAAAACTATATCAAAAAGCACAAAAATGTTTACTACACTTTAAGCCTTCAAAAACAACTTGATTATATCGAGCACGCCGTAAAAAACGATACTAAACTACGCAACATCATCAAAGGTGTTTTTATCGGGCTATTTACCTACGACGAATATTTAATTTATGCAGAAAACAATCGTGCACTCAACAAACGCATCACTAATTTGACTATTGAACGTCTTAAGAATAGTATGCAATATTTTGAAGAGGCTTTTGCGAGTTAAGCTTATTTATTTATAAAGGAACTTTTTGAATAAAAGTAAGATATTTGAGAATAGTCACAAATATCATTGCTTGTTAGGTTATAGTTAATTGAGTTATTTTGTTAGACCATAACGATTTGAGCGGGTCTAATATTTAGAGAATCTACCTTTTGAGTTTTGCAATGCTTTGTGGGATTGTTTCAATGATTTTTTCTCGACCTCATGAGCAAAAGAATAATTCATAAATTCATTAATACTGCTCGTCTTCATTAGGAAAATCACCAGATTTCACATCGCCGTTATAGGTTTCTATAGCTTTGCTCATGATTTCGTGCAAGTCGGCGTAGCGTCTTAAAAATCGTGGACTAAAGGATTTGTCCATGCCTAACATATCAGTGATAACCAAAACTTGCCCGTCAACACCATTGCCAGCACCGATGCCAATTACGGGGATTGAAATACTTTTGGCAACTTCTTCGGCTAAATGTGCAGGTACTTTTTCTAAGACTAAAGCAAAACATCCTAATTTTTCAAGCATCAACGCATCTGTTTTTAGCTTTTCGGCTTCGGCTTCTTCTTTGGCTCTAACGGAGTAAGTGCCAAACTTATAAATAGATTGGGGCGTCAAACCCAAATGACCCATCACAGGAATACCCGCTTTGAGAATACGTTTTATCGAGTCTTTAACTTCGCTGCCACCTTCCAATTTTACGGCATGTCCACCGCTTTCTTTCATGATACGAATTGCCGAACGTAAAGCTTCTTTAGGATCGCTTTGGTAACTTCCAAAAGGCAGATCTACAACCACTAATGAGTGTTTTATAGCACGAACCACACTTGAAGCATGATAAATCATTTGGTCTAAAGTTATAGGTAAAGTGGTTTCGTGACCAGCCATAACATTTGAAGCTGAGTCACCAACCAATATCACATCTGTGCCAACACTATCTACAATTTTGGCAGTGGTAAAATCGTAAGCGGTAAGCATGCTTATTTTCTCTCCGCGTTGTTTCATATCTACAAGGCTTTTTACTGTGATACGCTTATAAGTTTTTTTGGCTACAGACATAATTCATATATATTTTATTTCAATTTACAAATATAAGGTTTTCGTAATTGATGTTTTGCATTTGATTGTCAAAAAACTATCTTAATCTCATCGTTTATAAGTTTTAAAAATGATAAATTAGAACTTAAAATTTTATTTGAATTTCAAATAATTATGCGATGAAAATACTAACACCAAATCAACTTCAGCAAGCAGATAAGTTTACCATTGAAAATGAATCTATTAATTCTTGGGATTTAATGGAAAGAGCATCGTTAAGAGCAGTAGATATTATCAAAACAATCATCAATTTTGGTGAGAAGGTTAGCATATTAGCTGGAAGTGGCAATAATGGCGGGGATGGTTTATCAATAGCTTATCATTTAAAACAATTGGGTTATGAAGTGCAAGTTTATTTAATACAATATACAAACAACTTATCTTCAGATTGTCAAAAGAATTTAGAACGTTTACAAAAAGACAAATCTTTTGAACTCAAATATTTCAATAAGCAAAGTAAATTTTTAGATTTTAATGCTCAAGATGTTATTGTCGATGCTATTTTTGGCATTGGTTTAAACCGAAGTTTACCTGATTTTGTAAAAAAAATAATTCTCATTGCTAATCAAAAACGAGCTAAAAAAATTGCTATAGATGTGCCTAGTGGTTTGTTTTTGAGTAAATTAACCCCAGAAAATGCAGTGGTTTTTCAAGCACAATACACCTTAACCTTTCAATGTCCAAAACTCAATTTCTTTTTTCCAGATTATGGCAATTGTGTGGGTAAAATTTTAATCATTGATATTGGATTGGATAAAAGCTTTATATCAAATTTAGAAAGTCGTACAAAATATGTTGACAATCATATTGCTTCACATCTCTTAAAAACACGTCAACGCTTTTCTCATAAAGGAAATTATGGACATCTTTTGATAATAGGAGGACAATATGGGATGATGGGTAGCGTGTGTTTAACAACAAAAGGAGCCTTAAAAGCTGGTGCTGGAAAAGTAAGTGTTTTGAGTCCAAAATGTGGGGTTGATATCATTCAAAAATATATTCCTGAAGCTATGGTAGTCGCTTCGGAAAATCAAAAATATATCTCCCCAATTCAATTGAATTTTCAACCTTCACATTGTTGTATTGGCATGGGAATAGGGCAGTCTGATAAGGCTTTAGAAACGCTTAAATTTATTATAAAAGAAACAAATTCTCCCATCTTGATTGATGCAGATGCTATAAATATTTTATCAAAACATCAAGAATTGCTTCAAGATTTGCCCTCTAAAAGTATCTTAACACCACATCAAGGTGAATTAAAACGATTGATTGGTGAGTGGAAAAATGAAAATGATAAACTTGATAAAATCACCCAATTTGTAAAAACATATGATGTCATTTTAGTTTCTAAAGATGCTTATACTTTTATCTTTGATGCTAAAAATATATACATCAATTCAACAGGCAATGCAGGCATGGCAACTGCGGGAAGTGGCGATACGCTTTCTGGAATTATTTCTGGATTGTTGGCACAAGGCTATTCATCAGTTGATGCTTCTATTTTAGGGGTTTATCTGCATGGCAAAGCGGCAGATTTATATGTTGAAAAGTATGACATGCAAACTTTGACAGCCTCTGATATTATTGATTATCTAAAGCACGCATTTGGCAGTTTGAAGTCTTCATTTTTATCTTAAAACATTCACGTCCATTTGAATATTTTTTATAGGCCATTCGCTTGCGTCGGCTTCAACTTGTGAAATTTTTTCAACCACATCCATACCTTCTATAACCCGACCAAACACCGTAAATTCTTTATCGAGATGATGTGCTCCGTCTTTTTTTACTACAATATAAAATTCAAATGGAGACGAAGCATTGCTTACTTTTTGGCTTGTGGGTTTCGCCATACCAACAAATCCATATTTGTTTTTGTGTAGTGGGTTGTATTCATTAGGAATTAAATAATCACCTATTTTGGCTCTTAGTTTTTGGGTGCTTGGCTTATCACTATTGCCACCTTGAACAACAAAACCACTATCTACCCGGTGGAAAAATGTGTCGTCAAAATAACCTAATTTTGTCAATCGAATAAAATTAACGCGATGTAATCTTTCAGCAGCAAAGAGTTGAATTTTAAAATCACCGAAACGGGTTTTGACTTCAACTATCGTTTCAGGATTTTTTATTTCATAACTTTTGAGATAGTTCTCAAGGGTTTCCTGAGTTAAAGTTTTGATGTGAGAAACATCTACATCATTTTCGCCACCAGCTGGAATTTTGACTTTAGGAATCTTATCTTTGTTTTCAACTTTTGTGTTTTGAGATTTTGAATCTGGTTTTGATTTTGAATCATTTTTACAAGCTACAATAGTTGTAATAATTAAAATAACGAATACAAATCGATATGCAGTTTTCATATATTGAACAATTTTTTCCAAAAATAAAGAAAATAGATTTACCAGGAGAAAAAGCTCAAGCCCTAATGGCTCCAGAGTCTAGAAAAATTTCTTTGACTCAAAAATACGATTTTTTAAATGCTAATCGAGCTGGAGTATTAATACTTTTTTTTCCTGATAGTGCTGATGATGTCAATTTTGTGCTTATATTAAGAAAAACTTACAAAGGTGTGCATTCAAATCAGGTGGCTTTGCCAGGTGGCAGGTATGAAAATGAAGATAGAAATCTGATTCAGACAGCTCTCAGAGAAACCGAAGAAGAGGTTGGAGTTGCATCTTCGTCTGTAGAAGTTATTAGACCTATGACCGAATTATATATTCCGCCTTCAAATTTTTTAGTCAAACCGACTTTAGCAAAAATTGATTATCAACCAGTTTTCACTAAGCAAGAGTCTGAAGTTGAAAAAATTATTCCTGTAAAATTGAAAGATTTTATATTGCCTTCTTGTATTAAGACGCGTTCTATTCAAACCAGCCATAATAAAGAAAAACAAGTTCCAATTTTTGATCTTAATGGTCACGTTGTTTGGGGTGCTACTGCAATGATGTTGAGCGAGTTGCGTGAAATTTTGAAGCAACTGCAACTCATTTGATTTGAAAGCCTTGAAAAGCATGTTTAACAAAGGCTTTGATAAAGTAAAATGAAGTTATGCTAAACATGATTTTTAATTCTTGAGGAAAATGGCTTTGTTCGTCTAGAAATTGAAAGATATCTTTGATGTTATTGCGTTTGTACATTTTATAAAATAGCTTTTCTCCAAAATGATTGTGATGATATAAAACATCTAGAAACAACTTATCGTAATGTTTAAAACGTTTTTTATATAAATTATGATGTGGTGTATTACCGGCCTTTATGTTTTCTATTATTTTTTTAGCCATACGTTCAGCGTTTTTAAATGAATAGCCCGTAGAGGATTTTACCCAACCGCCTGAAGTGCCAATTTTAGTGATTTGATTTGTATGATTTTTATAAAAAGGATAACTTGTCATGGGAATGATGCCTTGCTCCATTTCGTGAATATCAAAAGATTTAACCTTTAAAACATCTTTTAAATAGGCTTTGATGTACTTTTTGTAAACTTCATCTTCAACTAATTTTGGCGAAAAAAAAGTTGATTCTACTAAAGCTTGATTTTGACTAAAAGGCAAAACATAAATAAAACTCGTTTCATTATTTTTTGATAGGTTATAATCCATCATACAAAATTGTTCAGGATTAAAAATTTTATTTTCAGTTTCTACAAACCAACCTTTGAAATGCTGAAGAATATTGACGCTATTTTCAGGTTTATAGTTTTCAGGTAGCCGACTATCAAAAACATGTTTGGCTTGAAAGCTGTTTTTTTTGCATTTGATATCAACCAAACTGGATTTGTTTTCTAACTCAATGACTTCATCATCAATCAAATGTATATTTTCAGATTGATCGATAAGGTGTTTGGCATGTTTGTAAAAATCAATTGATCTTAGCATTTTATAAGAATATTCTTCTAAATCAAAATCGATTTTTTTATTACAAGCTATAACATAGCCTGATTTCCATGATTTATATATAATCTTATCATATAAGCCTTGACCAGTTTCCCAAAAGCACCATGTTTTATCATTTTTTGGATTTGATTTCTTTTCAATTATACCAATTGATTTAGATTTAAAAAAATCATCTTTCAACATGGCTAAAGCCAATTGAAGTCCAGAAGCACCAGCTCCAATAATGATATAATGAAATGTGTTTAAAGACATAAAACGATATAAAAAACAATAACTGAACTACATGATATGATAGCTGATCACCTTTAGATTTTATTCCTGTAACTGCAAAGTGAAATCAAAGGCTAAAATAAATCAATTGATGTTATTTTGAATAGGAATAGGAGATAATTCAAAATTCCAAAGGTCAAATCGTGGGGCGATTGAGGTTAAAATAAAATCAAGACCAAATATCAATATACTGGCAGTGAGAGAATATTCAAAGAAATTTATAAATGATATTTTTAATTGGAGTTCAAATTTAGTTGTCTTTTTAAGATTAGTTTTTGTAATCTTATGGCATATAATTCACTTTTGATTTTTAAAAAAACGCATAGGTGGTAGCAACATACCAAAACATTCGCCATCTTCTTTGCTTAGGTGTTTATGGTGTATTTTGTGTGCTCTTCTTATGGCTTTGGCATACCAATTATTAGCATTTCTAAAAATTTTAAACCTTTGGTGTATAAAAATATCATGCACCAAAAAGTAAGTAGCACCGTATGCAGTTATCCCTAAAGCTATGGGTAATCCAAACCAATAGCCTATATAATCTAAATAAAAAAAGACCATACTCACAATGGCATAGAATATAAAAAAGAAGTCGTTTCTCTCCCACCAACTTTTATGATCTTTCAAGTGGTGATCTTTGTGCAGTGACCATAAAAAACCATGCATGACATATTTATGACTAAACCAAGCCATAAATTCCATAAAACAAAAAGTAGCCAAAAAAATCAGTATAGAATATATTATAGTCATCATTTAAATTAAGTTTAATCTACAGGATATAAAAGATTGTGCTAATAGACCAAATTTTTGACAATCATTTACACGTATTCTTTTAGATTTTATTTGTAAAGAAGGTGTTTTTTTAAGTTTATAAAGTAATTTTAAGTAGTAAATATAAGCAGTATAAACTCCAAATTTAGCTTCAATAGGGAGTTTTGAAATACCTCTTAAACCCGCTTTGAAGTCTTCTTCAATTTCTGTAATTATTCTCATTTTAGCATCTTCTTCTAACTTATCTAAATTGACATTAGGAAAATAAGTACGGTTTAAATCTTCAATATCAGCTTTGAGGTCTCTCAAGAAATTTACTTTTTGAAATGCTGATCCTAATTTTTTAGCATCGTGTTTTAGTTCGTTATAAAGTTGGTCATCACCTTTTACAAATACTTTTAAACACATCAGGCCAACAACGTCTGCACTGCCATAAATATATTGTTCGTATTCTTCTACGGAGTTATAATTTGATTTATATAAATCTTTTCGCATACTACTCATAAATGCTTCATAAAGTTGAGGTGGAATATCGTATTTATGAACGGTTTTTTGAAATGAATTGAGAATAGGATTTAAACTGATTTTGTGTTCAATCGCTATATAAAGTTGTTTTTCAAATTCGTTAAATAAAAAAGCTTTGTCATAATCGTGAAAGGTGTCAACAATTTCGTCAGCAAATCTTACAAAACCATAAATATTGTAAATATCTTGACGAATTGATGGTGCAAGGAGTTTTGTAGCTGTTGAAAATGATGTGCTATAAGATTCAGTAACTTTTTTGCTACAATATTTAGCGATATTATCAAAAATTAATTTCATAGTTAATTATATTTCGTTATTAATTCTGAGACCAGTTTTCCTGAAATTAAAGCAGGCGGCACTCCTGGACCAGGAACAGTGAGTTGACCTGTAAAATACAAATTGTTCACCTTTTTACTTTTTAGTTTTGGTCTTAAAAAAGCAGTTTGAAGCAATGTATTTGCCATTCCATAAGCATTGCCTTTGTATGAATTATAATCTTTTATAAAATCAGAAACACAGAATGATTTTTTAAATATAATGTTTTTCTTCACGTTTTGATTGGTTAACTTTTCAAACCTTGTGATGATTTTAAGAAAATATTCATCTCTTAAGCTTTCAGAGTCTTCAATACCTGTAGCGAGAGGAATTAAAAAGAAACCATTCTCACAACCAACAGGTGCGGTTTGTGGGTCTGTTAATGAAGTGAAATTAGCATAAAACAATGGTTGATCAGGCCATTTTGGAGTTTTATATATATCGTTGGCGTGTTGATCAAAGTCAACATCAAAAAACAAATTGTGATGATGTATATTTTTTAATTTTTTATTAAAACCCACATAAAAGAGTAGAGAAGAAGGTGCAAATGTTTTTTTGCTCCAGTAGTTTTCAGAATATTGTCTGAAGTTTGGATCCAAAAGTGTTTCGGTATGGTGGTAATCAGCACCTGACAAAACTATATCTGTGGTTATGTTTTCACCATTTACTTTTAAGCTTTCAATTTGTTTATTTGAATTTATATGAATGTGTTCAACATTTGCATTTGTTTTGAAATTAACACCAAGTGATATTGCTAGATTTTTGATGGCTTCTACAACTGAAAACATACCACCTTTGGGATGCCATGTTCCCAATCCAAAATCTGCATAATTCATAAAACTGTAAAATGAAGGCGTATCTTTTGGTCTTGCACCAAGGAATAGTACTGGAAATTTGAGAATTTGTTTGAGTTTAGGATTTTTAAAATTTTTTTCTACGTCTTTGTCTATATTACCAAAAAACTGACCTAACTTAGAAATTGTTTCAGTGGTTACTAATTCTAAAGGTGATTCACCAGGTTTGTAAACCATTTTTTTTATGGCAATGTCATAATTAGAACGGGCTTTATCTATAAACGATTTAAGTTTTTTAGCACCATTATCTTCTAAATCATCAAAAGTTTTGTAAAGATCATTGAGGTTGTCAGCAACTTTAAAAACATCGTTTTGCCCAAAAAAAACTTGATAGCCTGGATTGAGTTTGTCGAGTTGATAAAAGTCTTGTGGTTTGGTATTAAAATCTGAAAAAAATCGCTCAAAAACATCGGGCATCCAATACCAAGATGGTCCCATATCAAAGGTAAATCCTTTATGTTTGAGTTGACGAGCTCTGCCTCCAATGCTGTCGTTTTTTTCTAAAATATTGACCTTGAAACCTGCTTTAGCAAGGTAACACGAGGCTGAAAGAGATGAAAATCCTGAGCCGATAATGTGAACTGTTTTATTCATTTTTAAGATTGAGAGTCAGCTGGTTAATATTTTTAAAAGCCTTGACATGTTGAGGGAATTTATAATGGTTTTCAAGCATTTCATTAACT
Source organism: Psychroflexus sp. MBR-150 (assembly GCF_053628795.1). Lineage (NCBI taxonomy): Bacteria > Pseudomonadati > Bacteroidota > Flavobacteriia > Flavobacteriales > Flavobacteriaceae > Psychroflexus > Psychroflexus sp. MBR-150. The sequence goes on along the minus strand of NZ_JBRJHB010000020.1, from coordinate 19,465 downwards.
TTTCTTCCTAATAGCCAATATTGACATTTATCTTTTGTGGAAATATGCTTTGTAAACCTTTCTATATAATCTTCAACATTATCGGGTTTTACTGTTAGATAAGACACAAAAATAGGGTTATCAAATAGCTTTAAAAAGTAAGATAAATCTTCCATTGGTAAACTTTGACCTAAAAAAATCACCTTATAGCCATGTAACAATAATTCATAATTTGTGTAAAATAAACCTATGTCATGAATTTCTTCTTCGGGCAAAAAAAGGACAAATACTTTATCTGTTTTAGAAGGTTTTTCAAATTGCAGTTTTTCTATATTGAAAAAGAGTTTTTGTTTTATTAAAGTTGAAATAAACTGTTCGTGTGCAGGAGTAATTGTTCCAATCTGCCATAGATAACCAATTTCTTCAAGCAAGGGAACAAAAACATCGTTATATATTTCTCTAAAGGTATTGTTTTCGAGTAAACCATCATAAGTTTTTAAAAATACTGATTGATCAAAATTCATCATGGCAACTTTAAAAGACTTGACGGCTCTGTTATAATTGCTTTTACTTGTAGTGATACGTTGTACTAAATCTTTAATATCTAATTCAGACATTTTTGAGATACGAGATATTTTATACCCATTTTCATTTAGAAAAGCAATGTTTAATATCTTTTGAAGACCATTGATATTGTAAGTTCTGATGTTGGTATCGGTTCTTTTTGGCTCTAAAACTTTGTAGCGTTTTTCCCACATACGGATAGTGTGAGCTTTGATGCCACTTAAAGATTCTAAGTCCTTAATACTGAAATTTTGTTTAATATTTTCCATGCTATAAATTAACAAAACAAAAATAAATAATAAATATATATTTTGTTTAAAAAAACAAGTTAAATATTAAACACTTATTTTAACAATTGTTAACTTTAGGAAGTTATTCAAATTTAAATGGTTTTTCTTCATCAGAAGAAATTCCTAAAGCTTCATAGACGAAGTCAAAAGTAGAAAGTAATTTGGGTTTGCCGTCAATAAGGGCAACATCATGCTCAAAGTGAGCACTTGGCAAACCGTCAGCAGTTATTATAGTCCAACCGTCTTTAAGTTGTATAACCCGTCTATAACCGAGATTTATCATAGGTTCAATAGCCACAGTCATTCCATTTTTAAATTTTTTACCACGTCCTCTTTTACCATAATTGGGCATTTCGGGATCTTCGTGCATTTTTTTGCCTAATCCGTGACCGACCAGTTCTCTAACGACGCCGTAGCCGTGATCTTCAGCATGTTTTTGAATAGCATAACCTACATCACCGATGCGTTTACCATATCTAAATTCGGCTATGCCTTTATAGAGGCTTTCTTTGGTAACTTTAAGTAAGTTTTTTATTTCGGGTTTGACTTCTCCAACTTCAAAAGTGTATGCATGATCACCATAGAAGCCATTTTTTTTTGCACCACAATCTATTGAAATAATATCGCCGTCATTAAGGGGTTTATTGTTTGGTATCCCATGAACAACTTGTTCATTAGGGCTCATACACAATGTGTTAGGAAAGTCGTATAATCCTAAAAAACCAGGTGTTGCGTTATGGTCTCTTATAAATTCATCTGCGAGTTTGTCTAATTTTAAAGTAGATATTCCAGGTTTGATTTCTTTGGCAAGCATACCTAATGTTTTTGAAACAATTAAAGCACTTTCTTGCATTAGGGCGATTTCTTCTGTTGACTTAAGTTTGATCATTGCTGAATGTGTGATTTATTTTATAAAGAATTTACTTAAAAAACCCTTCTTTGGTTTTTCTGTTTCTATTTTTTCTTTTGTAATAGTTTGGTAGATTTCTCCCCAACTAAGCATACCGCCAATATTTCTGTCATCAATAAAAATATCAGCATCTATTTTTCTACTCATTTTTTCTATGTTGAATTCTTCTTCGGGATAACTTTTATTGACCGCGTAAAATTCTATGCCATAAGATTCACAAAATTCTATAGCTTCATTTAGTCTTTTTCCATAGCGAAATGTCCATAATACCAAAAGATAGCCATCCTCTTGAAGTTTTTTTAGGGTTTCAAAAGCAAAGATTTTTGGCTTTCCAATATCTGGATATTTGTTTTCTACTATTGTACCATCAAAGTCAATAGCTATTTTTGGTTTACGCGTTGAGAACATATATATATTTATTGTTGATAGCTGTGCTTATAGGGTTTTTTTGCCAAAATATTTATGAAATCTTTTTCAAGACTTTCTTGAGCATATTCTACAAATCTATTAATTTCTTTGTCATCTTGATATACTATAATGGTTGGCACGTTGGTAATATTTAATTGTTTTTGTCTTTTTTTAGAAACATTAGGGACTTTTTTTTCTGGACCAACGCCTACGAGCTTAAGGTTATCAAAATCAAATTCACTTGCTTCTAAAATTTTAATGAGTCTAGGCACTTCTCTTTGGCTATCAGAACACCAAGTGCCAAAATAGACTTCAATTTTATAGTCATTCTTGGCAAGAAGTTTTTTTATTTGTTTGATGTGTTTTGGTGAAGGTTCATAGCTGTTGTAGTTTTTATTAAACCAAGAATTGTGTCTTGAATTTAAAATTTCATTTTTATTAGTTTGACCAATAATATTTGATTCTTGTGCTAAAGCCACATTGAACAATAGCAACAAATTAATGATACTTAGGTATAATTTCATCGGATAGTGTTTTAATTAATTAAAGCGTTTTGTGTCATTTCTTTAGGCTTGTTGATGCCCATAAGTTTTAGTATGGTTGGTGCTATATCACCCAGAATACCAGATTTTATTGATTTAATTTCGTTATCGACCAAAATTAAAGGAACAGGATTGGTGGTATGAGCTGTATTAGGAGAACCGTCTGGATTTATCATGGTTTCGCTATTGCCATGATCGGCAATTATTATCACGGTATAATTCTGATCTTGTGCTGTTTGTACAAGTTCATTCATGCAAGTGTCAACCGTTTCGCATGCTTTTACTGCGGCTTCAAAAACGCCAGTATGTCCAACCATGTCAGGATTTGCAAAATTGATGCACATGAAGTCTGCTGAATTATTTTCAATTTCAACCAATATTTTGTCTTTGAGTTCGTAAGCACTCATCTCGGGTTGCAAATCATAAGTTGCTACTTTTGGTGAATTGACCATGATGCGTTTTTCACCTTTAAAAGCTTCTTCTCGTCCACCTGAAAAGAAAAATGTGACATGTGGATATTTTTCGGTTTCAGCTGCTCTAAGTTGGGTTTTGCCTTCTTTTTCTAAAACTTCACCTATGGTATTTTTAATGTTGTCTTTTGTATAAATTACATTTATGTTTTTAAAAGTATCATCATATTTAGTCATGGTGTAATATTTCAGATTGAGTTTTTTCATGCCATACTCTGGGAAGTCTTGTTGTGATAGGGCTGAAGTGAGTTGTCTGCCACGATCGGTTCTAAAATTAAAAAAGATTACAACATCATCATTTTCTAAACACGCCACAGGTTGATTGTTTTGACATACTACTATTGGTTTTATGAATTCGTCAGTGATGTTGTTATCATAGCTTTCTGAAATTGCATTGACGGGTTTTTCCGTTTTTTTACCCTTTCCATTTACAATTAAATCATAGGCTTGCTTGATGCGTTCCCAACGCTTATCTCTGTCCATAGCATAATATCGACCTATAATGCTTGCCAACTGTGAATTGTGATGTTTTAAAAAATCATTCAAATCTTTTATAAAGCCTTTTCCCGATTTTGGGTCAACATCACGACCATCTGTAAAGGCGTGAACATAGCTTTTCTTTACCCCAAAGTCATCAGCTGTCTTTACCAACCCTTTGAGATGATTGATATGAGAATGAACGCCACCATCACTCACTAAACCAAGAAAATGAACAGATTTATGGTGTTTTTTGGCATATTCAAAAGCTTCTTTGATAGGTGCTTGGTCTTTAAGTGTATCTTTTTCAACGGCCATATTTATCTTGACTAAATCTTGATATACAATTCTGCCAGCTCCTAAATTCATGTGTCCCACTTCAGAATTACCCATTTGACCTTCGGGTAAACCTACATTCATGCCATCAGTTCTAAGCGTTGCAGTTGGATATGTTTTTTTTAAATGATCTATACAAGGTGTGTTAGCAGCATCAACTGCAGAAACTTTTTTATCTGGTGCATTTCCCCATCCGTCTAATATGGTCAAAATTACTTTTTTATTCATTTTTTGTGATTTTAGAGTTCAAATTTAAATACTATATTTTAAAACAAGGCTTAATATTTATCGAAATAATTTTATTTTAAAACTCATGCCTAATATTTTGATAAACCTGTTTTAATTCATTAGTTTAGCTATCAAAAAAAAAATATGTTATCAGAAGAGCGTTATGAGTTATTTAGACAAATTATCACAAACAAATATAGTGTTTACAATAGTTTGTTTTTGAATTTACCACACAAACATTCTACTTACACAGGAATTTACATCCCTTTGCTTCGCAAGTTAAGTCAAGAAGGTTTTGATAATTCAAAATCGCCAGTTGAAATTATTGAAGAATTTATAGGTAGTCATACCGATATAAAATCTACTGAAGAAAAATTTGATTTATTATTTCGTATTGTTCAATATATTGAGCGTCAGGTGGTTTTGTTTGATTGTGTTGAAGATGCTGCTTTTTTAGAATTTCAACGTCCTCAAATTGGGACTTATCTCAAGGCAGAAAATCAATATTATGAGAGTTTAAAAGAACATTTAAAGTCATTTAGCACACGCTTAGTATTTACAGCTCATCCCACTCAATTTTATCCTAACGAAGTGCAAATTATCATGTATGAAATGCGACAAGCTATTCAGAAAAATGACATCACTGCTATTGACAAATTACTAAATCAACTGTCTTACACTCCTTTTGTGAAACGAGAAAAGCCAACGCCTTTTGATGAAGCCGAAAGTATTATTTATCATATGCGTTATGTGTATTATCAAACTATAGGCAAGTTGTATCACCAAATATTTAAAAATTTGGAAGTTCAACCAGACTTTAATCCTCATCTCATTGAACTTGGTTTTTGGCCTGGTGGTGATCGTGATGGAAATCCTTTTGTCAAGTTTGATACCACAAGAAAAGTGGCTCAATTGTTGAGAAATACAATTATGAAATGTTACTATAACCATGTAAAAGATCTAAGAAAAAAATTAACTTTCAAAGGCGTGGTTGAAATTACCGAAACTCTAAAACAAAGACTTTATAAACAAATTTTTCAAGATGAAGTTTGTATTACCGACAAGGAGATTTTAGAAAGTTTGTACCAAATCAAATCTTTATTGAAAGAACGATACAAAGATTTTTTTGTTGAAGAAGTCAATGATATTATTGGTAGAGTCCATTTATTTGGGAATCATTTTGCAACATTAGATATAAGGCAAGACAGTAGCAAACATACAGAAGCTATTCAAGAAATATTTAAAAAGGAGTTTGATTTAGACTACAACACCTTATCTAACCAAGAAAAAATTAATTATCTAACAAAAAAATCATTAAGGCTCAATGCTGATGATTATGAAGATGAAATCATAATTGATACCATTAAAAATGTATATCAAATTAAAGATATACAAGCCGAAAATGGCGAAAGAGCACTTCATCGCTACATTATTTCAAATTCTGAAAGTATATTTGATGTACTTCACGTTTATGCTCTTTTTAAATATTGTGGATACCAAGACGAAGACATCAAAATAGATATTGTACCGCTTTTTGAAACTATGGTTGGCATGAACAATTCACAGGATGTCATGCGTGAGCTTTACGAGCTACCTATTTATAAAACGCACCTTGAAAAAAGAAATAATGAACAAACCATTATGTTGGGTTTTTCTGACGGAACCAAAGATGGTGGCTATTTAAAAGCGAATTGGGAAATTTTGCAAACCAAAGAACGCCTTACAAAAGTAACAAAGGCACACAATTATAAAGTTGTCTTTTTTGACGGTAGAGGTGGTCCACCTGCAAGAGGTGGCGGTAAAACTCATCAATTTTATGCTGCTCAAGGCGACGATGTGTCAAATGACAAAATACAACTTACCATTCAAGGTCAAACCATAACAAGTATATATGGCACGCACGAACATGCAAGCTACAATATTGAACAACTCTTGCTCGCTGGTGCTAAACCTTTTAATAAATCTGTAAAACTAAATCAGCACTACAAAGATTTAATTTCAGATTTGGCAAATAAAAGTTATGAAAAATATACTTCACTTAAAAATGATAAAAACTTTGTGCCTTACCTTGAAAAAATGACCACCTTAAAATATTATGGTGCAACAAATATTGGAAGCAGACCCTCTAAAAGAAACGCAAAATCAACATTAGATTTTTCTGATTTAAGAGCTATACCATTTGTTGGATCTTGGAGTACAATTAGACAAAATGTACCAGGCTACTACGGTTTAGGAACTGCTTTAGAAACCTTTGCCGATAAACCTGAAGTAATTCAAGACTTGTATGACAACTCAGCGTTTTTCAGAACGCTTATCAACAATAGTATGATGAGTATGAAAAAATCATATTTTCCATTAACTCAATATATGAAAAACGATAAGGTCTTTGGCAATTTTTGGAAAGACCTAAGAGCTGAATATGAGTTGTCAAAAAAATGGGCTTTGAAGTTAACTGGCGTGAAATATTTAATGGACAATGAAAAAATAACCCGTAAATCTATCAGTGCTCGCGAAAATATCGTTTTACCACTTTTATCTATTCAGCAATATGCTTTGCAAATGATTCAGCAAAATCACCCTGAAAAAGATAAATTTGAAAAACTTGTTATCAGATGTTTGTTTGGTAATATAAATGCCAGTCGAAATTCTGCTTGATAAACTGTTTTTAAATAAATTTTGGATTTTATGATATCTAAAATATATCAACATGAATTCATTTTTCTTTAATAAATTACTAATTTTACAATTCAAAATAAAAAAACTATGAGTCATAATATTAAACCAGGCGTTGCTACTGGAAAAGAAGTTCAAGATATTTTTAATCACGCAAAAGCTAATGGCTACGCCTTGCCAGGTGTGAATGTGGTTGGTTCTAACACTATTAATGGCGTTTTAGAAACCGCAGCAGAACTCAATTCACCAGTGATTATCCAATTCTCAAATGGTGGTGCCCAATTTAATGCAGGCAAAGGCTTGTCTAATGAAAATCAAAGAGCGGCAGTTCTTGGTGCAACTACGGGTGCAAAACACGTTCACGATTTAGCTGAAGCCTACGGTGCTACAGTTATTATGCATACAGACCATTGTGCTAAAAAATTATTGCCATGGATTGATGGTATGTTAGACGAAGGTGAAAAGTTTTACAAAATTTACGGAAAACCTTTGTTTAGCTCTCATATGATTGATTTATCTGAAGAACCCATTAAAGAAAATATAGAAACCTGCAAAACATACCTTGAACGTATGAGCAAAATGGGTATGACCTTAGAAATAGAACTCGGCGTAACTGGTGGCGAAGAAGATGGCGTAGATAATTCAGATGTGGATTCGTCAAAGCTTTATACACAACCTGAAGAAGTGGCTTATGCTTATGAAGAATTGAGTAAAGTGAGTGATCAATTTACTATAGCTGCAGCTTTTGGTAACGTTCACGGTGTTTACAAACCAGGAAATGTCAAGTTGACACCAAAAATACTTAAAAACTCTCAAGAATACATTTCTGAAAAATATGGTGTAGAGCACAATCATATCGATTTTGTTTTTCACGGCGGTAGTGGTTCAACTGTTGAAGAAATAAGAGAAGGCATCAGCTATGGTGTTGTCAAAATGAACATAGACACTGATTTGCAATATGCATTTATGAAAGGCATTAGAGATTATATGAAAACCAATGCCGATTACTTGTCATCTCAAATTGGCAATCCTGAAGGTGATGACGCACCCAACAAAAAATATTATGACCCAAGAAAATGGTTACGCGAAGCTGAAATCACTTTCAAAGAGAGGTTAAAAAAAGCCTTTGAAGATCTTAATAATGTCAATGTTTTATAGTTTTTTGCTATAAATTAAAACTCAAACTCTATTGATAAATAGTATAGAAATTCCATCTAATAACAATAATATGGCTTGGTTTAAAAGAAAGAAAAAAGGCATACAAACCGCAACCGAAGATAAAAAAGACGTTCCTAAAGGTTTATGGTACAAAACCCCAACAGGCAAAGTTATTGACTCTGACCAACTGGCAAAAAATTATTACGTCAGCCCAGAAGATGGTTACCATGTAAGAATAGGGAGTAAAGAGTATTTTGAAATACTTTTTGATGATGGTAATTTTAAAGAATTGTATAAAAATTTAGCCTCAAAAGATCCATTAAATTTTGAAGACACTAAAAAGTATAGTGTTCGTATCAAAGAAGTTCAAAAGAAAACTGGGCTGAAAGATGCTATAAGAACAGCAGTAGGCGAGTCTAAAGGCAAAAAAATAATTGTCTGTGCTATGGATTTTAAATTTATTGGTGGTTCAATGGGATCAGTTGTCGGTGAAAAAATTGCACGTTCAGTCGATTATGCTATCAGGAACAAACTCCCACTCGTTATCATCTCAAAATCTGGTGGTGCCAGAATGATGGAAGCGGGTTTGTCACTTATGCAGTTAGCAAAAACATCTGCAAAGCTCGGTCAATTGGCTAAAGCCAAATTACCTTATATTTCGCTCTGTACCGATCCAACAACTGGTGGTACTACAGCATCTTTTGCTATGCTGGGTGATATTAATATTTCAGAACCAGGGGCTTTAATTGGTTTTGCTGGACCACGAGTTGTAAGAGATACCACGGGAAAAGATTTACCAGAAGGTTTTCAAACCGCAGAATTTGTCAAAGAACACGGATTTTTAGATTTTATTACAGAACGTAAACATTTGAAAGATAAAATAAATTTGTATATTGATTTAATTCAAAATCAGAAGGTTAGAAAATGATTTGTAAATTTTAAACTCAAGTCTGATTTTCAATTTTATTTTTTAAGAATTATGTTTAAATTGGCTATTTAAAATTAAATATGCCAAACTCAGCTTTTCACCTTGCCATTCCTGTTCATAATTTGGAGCAGAGCAGAAAATTTTACAGTCAAATTTTAGGATTTGAAGAAGGTAGAAGTAGTGATAAGTGGGTTGATTTTAATTGCTATGGTCATCAACTCGTCATTCATGAAGTTAAAGAATATTCACCTCAAAACCATTTTAACCCCGTTGATAATCACCATGTGCCAGTGCCACATTTTGGCGTTGTGTTACTATGGAAAGCCTTTTGGGATTTGTCTCAAAGACTTAAAGCTTTAAAAATCAAATTTCAAATTGAACCTTACATTAGATTTGAAGGTCAAACGGGCGAACAAGCCACTATGTTTTTTTATGATCCTTCGGGAAATGCTTTAGAGTTTAAAGCTTTTCAAAACCCCGATCAACTTTTTAAATCTTAAATGATGAAAACCATACCACCGAGAATTATTAGGCAATTATTTTTGTTGACCGTTATTATTATTTTGGCGATTATTATTTACAATAATATTTTGCCTTATATTTCAGGCGTTTTAGGTGCTATCACCTTTTTTGTGATCAGCCGTAAGTTGATGAAAAAACTCAATGATAAAGGTTGGCCAAAAAGCCTCTCAGCTGGACTCATCATTGTTAGCTCTTTCTTTTTAATTCTTATCCCATTGGCTGGGGTTGTTATTATGCTGTCTTCAAAAATCGGTGGAGCCATAAAAAATTCAGAAAAATTTGTGATTGCCATCAAGTCACAACTATCACAACTTGAGCAATATATAGGCTATAACATATCTCAAGATATAGATACTTCAGGCATAGCTTCATTTATTTCTAAAAACGCCCAAAACTTTGCACTCGGTACTTTTGATGCATTTATCTCTGTCAGTATCATGTATTTTTTATTGTATTATATGTTAGTCAATCAAGAGCAGCTTAAAATTTCGTTACAGAGCTATATTCCTGTTGGCAAAAAGAATCTCACAACCATTGCCATTGAAGCCACAAAAAAAGTAAAAGCCAATGCTATTGGCATCCCATTAGTTGCACTCATACAAGGAGTTGTGGCTCTAATTGGATATTTGATTTTTGGCGTTCCTGATCCGTTTTTTTGGTTTGCAGTAACGGCTATAGGTTCAGTTATTCCTTTTGTAGGCACGGCAATAGGATTTATTCCCGTTACCGTTATTTTGTTATCTCAAGGCATGACATTAGAAGCCATTGGTGTATTGGCTTATGGTTTTATTGTGGTGGGTTCAAGTGATAACTTGGTTAGACTTTATGTGCTAAAACGTATGGCTAACGAACATCCTCTAATTACTCTAATAGGCGTTATTGTTGGTATTCCTGTTTTTGGATTTTTAGGCTTGGTTTTTGGTCCTTTGATGATATCGTTATTCCTTATTATTGTTGTAATTTATAAAAAAGAATATGCCGATGATGAAAACCAAACTGAATATCAAGCTGAAACAAGCTTAGAAGAAAAACAGAGGGTAAAAATTGATGAAAAACAAAATGATAATGAAGATGAAATAAAAGATAAAACAGATGAAAAAGACAAAGCATAAACCTCATATTGATAAAGATTTTGTGTCTGAAAATGCAAAACAGATAGACAAAGATGATTTAAATAAAATTCATCGAAAACGCAAACGTCTGCAAAAAATACTCAATCTTAAAGTTTTTGCACAACAAAGGCAAAAATTCAAATTACTCATAGAAATTCTTCAGCAGTATAAAAAAGGAACATACAAAAAAATACCCTGGCGTTCTGTAGCATCAATAACCTTTACACTGCTTTATGTGATTAACCCTTTTGATATTGTTCCAGATGTTTTGCCTGTTATAGGTTTTGTTGATGATATTAGTGTTTTTATGGCTTTAATGCGTTTGATTGACGAAGACATCAATGATTTTGAAAGTTGGAAGTCAACACAAATTATGTAGAGTGTTAATCTTTTAACTTTGACTTATGTAGTTCTTTAGCTAATAAGGTGTTTTTAAGTAGCATTGCAATAGTCATTGGTCCAACACCACCTGGAACGGGTGTAATAAATGAAGCTTTTTTAGATACATTGTCAAAATCAACATCGCCAGTAATACGATAACCTTTTTTACGAGAATCATCAGGAACACGTGTAATACCAACATCAATAACAACCGCATCATCTTTAACCATTTCGGCTTTTAGGAAATTTGGAATACCCAAAGCGGTAATAATAATATCTGCTTGTGATGTGATTTGGGTAATATTTTTAGTATGGCTATGTGTGAGCGTTACCGTTGAATTACCAGGAAATCCATTTCTGCCCATCAAAATGCTCATAGGTCGTCCAACAATATGGCTACGACCAATTACAACGGTATGTTTACCATTTGTTTCTACACCATAACGCTCTATGAGTTCTAAAATTCCAAAAGGCGTTGCGGGTATAAATGTTGTCATATCCAAAGCCATTTTTCCGAAATTTGTGGGGTGAAAACCGTCAACATCTTTATCTGGATCTACTTGCATCAAAACTTTTTGAGTGTTGATTTGCTTAGGCAAAGGCAGTTGAACAATATAGCCATCAATATCATCGTCATTATTGAGTGTTTTGATTTTATCTAAAAGCTCAATTTCACTGGTAGTGCTTGGCATTTTAATCAATGTTGACTCAAAACCCACTTGTTCACAAGATTTCACTTTACTGCCGACATAAGTCAAACTCGCACCGTCATTCCCCACCAAAACAGCGGCCAAATGTGGCACTTTTTCGCCACGTTCTTTCATTTTATCGACTTCAAGTTTGATTTCATCCTTAATGTCTTGACTGGTTTTTTTGCCGTCTAGTATAGTCATTTTATTAGCTTTTTAGTCTTCAGTTTTCAGTGTTCAGTATTCAGTTTTTAGTATTCAGTTTTCAGTATTCAGTATTCAGTTTTTAGTATTTAGTATTCAGTATTCAGTTTATTATAAACTTATATACTACAACTGCGATTGCCAACTGCGACTGCCAACTGCCATCTGTTCACTGCCAACTGCTCACTACCCACTGAAAACACTACTTCATCTGACTCATCATTTGCATCAATTTTTTGCCACCGCCACCTTGCATCATTTTCATCATTTTGCTCATTTGCCCAAATTGTTTTAACAGCTGGTTAACTTCATTAACACTTGTTCCTGAACCTTTTGCAATTCTTCGTTTTCTACTGGTATTGAATATTTTAGGATTTTGACGTTCCTCTGGTGTCATAGAATTGATAATAGCTTCAATACCTTTAAAAGCATCATCATCAATATCAACATTTTTCATCATTTTGCCAGCTCCTGGAATCATACCCATAAGGTCTTTCATGTTCCCCATTTTCTTGACCTGTTGAATTTGCTTCAGAAAATCGTCAAAACCAAACTTATTTTTAGCAATTTTCTTTTGTATTTTGCGAGCTTCTTCTTCATCGTATTGTTCTTGAGCACGTTCAACTAAGGAAACCACATCACCCATACCGAGAATTCTATCGGCCATTCGCGAAGGATGAAAAACATCAATGGCTTCCATTTTCTCGCCTGTACCAATAAATTTCAAAGGTTTATCTACCACGGATTTGATAGAAATAGCTGCACCACCGCGAGTATCACCATCTAACTTGGTTAACACTACACCGTCATAATCCAGCACATCATTAAAGGCTTTTGCTGTATTTACAGCATCTTGACCTGTCATGGCATCGACCACAAAAAGTGTTTCGTTAGGTTTTACAGTATTGTGAATACTTGAGATTTCTTTCATCAATACTTCGTCAATTGCCAGACGACCAGCGGTATCGATAATGACCACATCAAAACCATTGGCTTTAGCATGTGCTATGGCTCGTTCAGAAATTTTAACTGGATTTTTTTCTTCTTTATCAGAAAAGACTTCAACACCAATTTGTTCGCCAACGACATGAAGTTGGTCAATTGCTGCAGGTCTGTAAACATCTCCAGCAACTAATAAAGGATTTTTAGCTTTTTTGGTTTTTAGAAAATTGGCCAGTTTTCCAGAAAATGTAGTTTTACCACTACCTTGTAGCCCAGCCATTAAGATTACGCTTGGGTTGCCTGATAAATCTATACCTTCAGCATCGCCACCCATAAGTTCGGTCAACTCATCTTTGACGATTTTGACCATAAGTTCGCCAGGCTTTAAGGTTTTTAAAACATTTTGCCCTAAAGCTTTTTCCTTAACGGTGTTGGTAAAATTTTTAGCAATCTTGAAGTTGACATCGGCATCGACCAAGGCACGTCTTACTTCTTTTAACGTTTCAGCAACATTGACTTCTGTAATCTGCCCGTGACCTTTGAGCAGATGTAAGGCATTATCTAACTTATCGCTTAAATTATCAAACATAGTTTTTCCAAATTTTAAGCTACAAATTTAATGAATTGAATTGGTTATGTGAAAAAATGTATCTATTAAATAAAAGCTAACTTTCATTTAACTTGGGAAACTCATTTTTAATCCATATAAGCATTATTTTAGCAAAATAATTTGAAATCATGAAGTTATTTTTTATACTATTCACAAGTATTTTTAGTTTTAGTCTTGTTGCACAAAACCCTATTATCAACGAGTTTGATACTGATACAGATGGAGTTGACACTAAAGAATTTATTGAGATTAAAACCGATAATCCATTTTCACCTTTAGACGGCTATTTGCTCGTGTTGTTTAACGGGTCAAGTAGTGGAGGTGATTTAAGTTATTTTAATATCGACTTAGATGGTTTTACAACTGATATTAATGGTCTTTTTGTTTTAGGGGCTTCAGAAGTTTCGCCTATTGTAGATTTTGAATTGCCATTAAACACCATTCAAAATGGAGCCGATGCCGTGGCTATTTATCAAGCCAACGAGTCTGATATGCCTATTGGAACATTGGCTACAACCACAAATTTAGTTGATGCTTTAGTTTATGGAACTAACGATTCTGATGATACAGGCCTACTTAATTTATTAGGCTTAACATTACAAATTGATGAAGATGCTAATGGCAATAAAGATTTTGAATCCATTCAGCGTGCTAATGATGGCAGTTGGTATGTTGCAACGCCAACACCAAAGCAACTCAACGATGGCTCGGGTGTTATTCTGAACGGTATAACTATCTCAGCAAATCAAGAGGTTTATGATGAAGGCGAAACCGTTGTCATAACCTTAAACACAGAAGATCCTGTTGATAATGATATCACTTTCAATTTAGATTTAAATAATGGAGATTTTAATAATGCTGATTATACGGGAAATGCTTTTATAGATTTTCAAGCTGGTGATACTACTGGACAAACTCAAATCAATATTTTAGCCGATGGCGTTGCAGAGGAAGATGAATTTATGGAAATCAATATTTCAAATCTTCCACCAGAATTTATTTCAAATAACAACAATCTTAGTCTAATCATAATAGATGGAGACTATACGACTTCTAATTTTGGCACTCCATTAAATCCAACCTTTGGTAATGTTTCAAGTACAGCATCTGCTGATTATTATGATAGTCTTGATGGTCTTTCTGGTAATGCATTGGTACAAGGCATTCAAGATTTGGTTTCAGAAAATGGTGTTGTAAGAACACAAACTTATGCTGATATTATTGATATATTAAAGGTAGCAGACCAAAATCCAGAAAACAACAATCAGGTTTGGTTGCTCTATACCGAACAACCAAGAGCAAAATATCTATTTCAAACAAGTTCTTCAGGTGTTGATATGTGGAATAGAGAACATACCTTTCCTCGATCAAGAGGTGGTTTTACAAGTATTGAAGATGACGATATAGCTGATGGCATTAATGTATGGTGGGAAACTAATGCCGACTCACTAAGGCATGCCAACTCTGATGCTCATGGATTACGTGCTGCCGATGCAGGTGAAAACTCCTCTCGTGGTAACCAACATTATGGACAATATGTTGGTCCATTAGGTAATGCTGGAAGTTTTAAAGGCGATGTTGCACGTTGTATTTTCTTTTTAACAGTACGTTACAATGGCTTAGATGTTGTCAACGGTTTTCCTTCAGATACTGGCAAACTTGGCGATTTAGCCACTTTATTGACATGGCATCAACAAGATCCACCAGATGATTTTGAAATGAATAGAAATAATATTATTTATACTTGGCAAAAAAACCGTAATCCATTTATTGACTTTCCCAATCTCGTAGATTTTATTTGGGGAACTGAATTTGGTAACCCTTGGGATCAAAATTTGAGTGTTGATGAAACAAACATTGATAAGGTTGTTGTGTTTCCAAACCCAGTTAATGACAGTAATATTCAAGTTAAAGGACTTGTTCCTTCACAAACTTATCAGTTTAAATTGCTTGACATTACAGGTAAAACAATTTGGATAACTTCACAACAAGGCAATGCTGAAATACCTATCAATGTTGAATCTGGGCTTTATTTTTTGAGTATTTCTAATGAGAAATCGACAAGAATTATTACACGCATTATTGTCAGGTGATTGTGATTGGTTCTGAAACGAGTTCAGAAACAGATACTAAAAAGTGTTGATCAATTTGGATTAGTTGACTGTGTTTTACGTTTGGTTTTAAAAGGTATTAAGTAGCTGATAGAATAACCCCAACCTGCACCGATAGAGCTGAAATCATTGGTGATGTTAAATCCAGGAATAAATATATTATCAAAATTTTGCAGTTCGGTTTCGCTGACTAAAAATTTGATTTGCACATGTGCACCAGCATATATGTTTTTAAACAATTCTACTTTAAAACCAAACTGAAATTCAGTCCAAACGGCTGAAAGGTTATTAAATTCACGATTAACGATTTGTGTTTCAGGCTCAAAAGTATTGTCGGTTGTATAGAAATTAAATTCCTTTAAGGTTTGCGAATAGGAGGAAATCCCAATTCTAAATCCGCCGTAGATTTGGTTTTGCATACCAATCCAGTTTTTATAGAAATTATAATTTGCACCTAATTTTATATAACTACCATCAGAGTCAACTACAAGATTGTTTTCATCAAAAGTAAATTGGTCATTTCCGATTTCAGCAGCGAGGTAAATTTCGTCTGTAAATCTATAATCACCGTTAATTTCAAAGCCTGTATAATTATCATCTACAACAGTTCGCGTAAGTTTAAACAAATCTACACCAAAAGAAACGCCGTATCTTTCTGTGTAGATAAGGCTATCATTTTGAGCAAAACTTTGGGTTATTCCTATAAATAAACAAAAGCTAATGCAAAATAAAAACGTGAGTATTTTGTTCATTTTCTACGTTGAGTTGTTCTGTTGAAACACTTCTTATCCAGTTGTTTGAAGCTGGGTTTTCTATGGTTCTAACCGCACTTAAATCTTTGAAAATAGCTTTAAAACCACAAGCCCGATTGACGTACTTTTCACTGACTTCATATATAAATCTAATGGTATCTACATTCCTAAAGTTATCGTCGTTTGTGTTTCTTATCAATTGAAATTGAGTGGTATTTTGATTTGTATTAAGCGGTAAAGCTATAGAATCTACAATGCCTAAAAATACAGTATCAGTTGTGTTTTCTGCAATATAACTCAAATTTTTAATGGTTTTGTTTTGGTCAGGCTCGGCTACGTCAAAAAATTCTATAATTAAAAAAGGTGTTGTAGGCGTTGACTCAGGGCAAATATCATCGCGTTCACAGGAGATAAACAAAAGGATTATACCAACGATAAAAAAACCATATTTTAAAAATCGTTTTATCATGATTTTAGTTCTAAAGCCACTACATTTTCTACATGATGCGTTTGTGGAAACATATCAACGGGTTTGACTTTGGTAATCTTATAACTTTTGGTCAAAATTTCTAAATCTCTTGCTTGAGTGGCAGAATTACAACTGACGTAAACTATACGCTGAGGTTTTAAATCCAATAAAACTTTAACCACGTCTTTGTGCATGCCTTCTCTTGGTGGGTCAGTAATAACCAAATCAGGTTGACCGTGTTTTGCAACAAATTCTTGTGTAAATACTTTTTTCATATCACCAGCCACAAATTTACAGTTGTCAATCTTATTGTCGCTTGCATTGAGTTTGGCTTTTTCAATGGCTTCAGTCACGGCTTCTATACCGATAACTTTTTTAACTTTTTTAGCGATAAACTGTGCAATAGTTCCAGTGCCAGTATATAAATCATAAACCACTTCGTCACCTTGAAGTTGGGCAAAATCTCTTGTGATTTTATACAACTCATAGGCTTGTTTTGAGTTGGTTTGGTAAAAAGATTTGGCATCTATTTTAAAACTCAAATCTTCCATCACTTCTGTAATGAATTCTTGACCGTGATAGCATATCACATCTTGATCGTAAATTGTGTCGTTGGCTTTTTGATTAATGACATAAAGCAAAGCTGTAATTTCAGAAAAACTCTGTTTAAGATGTTCAAGCAAAAGTTTGCGTTGAGCTGGTTTGTCGTCATAAAATTGAATAAGCAACATAACTTCACCTGTAGAAGTTGTGCGGATCATCAGTGTTCTGAGCAAGCCTTTTTGTTGTTTGACATCAAAGAAACTCAAATCATTGTCAATAGCAAAACGCTTGACTTCATTTCTTATAGCATTGCTCGGGTCTTGTTGAAGATGACAAGCGTTGAGGTCTAAAATTTTGTCCCACATTCCAGGAATATGGAAGCCTAAAGCATTTTTTTGTTGAATTTCGTTTTCGCTTTCAATTTCTTTTTGTGTTAGCCAACGGTTATTGCTAAAAGAGAACTCCATTTTGTTGCGGTAAAAATAGATGTCTTCACTGGCTTTAATCTTAGAAATAGAAGGCAAATCTAAATGACCAATGCGTTTCAGATTGTCTTCAACCGATTTTTGTTTGTAGTAAAGTTGCTGGTTGTATTCCATATTTTGCCACTTGCAACCACCACAAGTGCCAAAGTGTTCACAAACAGGTTCTGTGCGAAGAGAAGAAAGCTTGACAAATTCTATAGGTTTAGCTTGGTAGTATCGCCGTCTTTTTTTGTAAGATTTAGCATGAACAATGTCTCCAGGAATGGCATTATCTACAAAAACGACTTGACCATTAGTGGTTTTGGCCACAGCTTTGCCTTTATGACCAGTATCTATGACTTCAAGGTTTTCAAAAGTTTTATGCCTGTTGCGTTTGCTCATTTATTCTTCTTCGTCAGATTTTTCTTTATCTTGAAAATCCGTAAAATCATTTTCAATTAAAATGTTATACCACTGAATAACTTTTTTGATATCACTTTGGTAAACTCTATCTTCGTCATATTCTGGTAATATTTCTCTAAAATATTTCTCGAGTTCTTTTTTGGGGCTTTTGTGGTCAATACTTTTTTGTCCATCTGTTTTTTGGTATATCTTATGAAATACTTCTTTCAACGGGACTTCATCTGTATAAGTATAAATCGAAATTTCAGATAAAATACTGATATTATTTCTCAAGTTGACTTGTATTTTTCGCCCATCGGTCAGCGATTGTGCCAAAACGCCAGCTCGAGTTTGTGTTTTGAGTTGGTAAAGACCTGGTTTTCCAGATACGGAAAGGATTTTGTCAAATTCCATGATTTAATTTTTTATGTTCGCAAATATGCGATGATAGGTTGATTTATCAAGGATTTATCTACTTTTTTTTAACATGGGAAAACGCATGCGGTAATCGACATCAATTTTTCCTTCAGCAATCTTTTTGAGTTTACCTTTAATTAAGCGTTTTTTTAGATTAGATAGTTTGTCGGTAAACAAAATGCCTTCAATATGGTCATACTCGTGTTGAACCACTCGTGCAAAATGACCTTCGAGAGATTTTTGCTTTAAATTAAAATCACGATCGTAGTATTCGATTTCAATTTTTGGCTTTCTGAATACGTCTTCATGTATATCGGGAATGCTTAAACAGCCTTCGTTAAAATCCCATTCGTCGCCTTGCTCTTTGGTTATTTTAGGATTGATAAATACTTCTTTGGTCGATTTGAGTTTATTTTTTTCTTCTTCAGAAATATTGCTATCTTCTGCAAATGGTGAAGCATCAACGACAAAAAGGCGTATAGATTTTCCTATTTGAGGAGCTGCCAAACCCACGCCATGTGCATTATACATAGTTTCAAACATATTATCTATAAGCTCTTGTAAGTCTGAATAATCTTCTGGAACATCTTTAGCTTTGCGTTTTAGAACAGGATCGCCATAAGCCACAATAGGTAAAATCATTATTAAAAGTTTTTTATAGAGTTTTGCAAAGTTAAGCAATCTTTGAGAGATATGAATAGTGAGATGTTCAGAGTTATAAGTTGCAGCAATAAGTGAACAGACGCGGTAAGTAGTTAGTTGTGGGAAGTTGTATTTATTTGATAGTTAAGGGAATCTCTAAAAACCAAATTTCACTAAAAAACATCAAAAATAATTATTTTATATGATTGATATTTAGTATTTTAGCTGGCATTATGAAGCGA
>NZ_JBRJHB010000019.1:0-41938 GCF_053628795.1 Psychroflexus sp. MBR-150 | reverse complement strand
TCATGCTTCGCTCTATCGACATGACAAATGATTAAATATCTGTATTTTATATGAATATATTTTATTGGAATTTATATCGAACTCACGTTATTTTAAATGTCTCCCTTATATACGTGGTTTTTAAAATACCAGCCTGCTGTAGGTAGGTAAGTCAGTATTATACATTCATCTTATTAACGATATTATTCATTCAAATTGTCTCTTATTGAATTTAAACAATAAAAAAAAGAACAAAGTGAATTGTTCACTTTGTTCTTTATGAGCTTAGATATTAAAAAGATTTACTTTTTAAGTTTAATCATTACTTTTCTAGCTAATTTTCTAGAGTAAGTTGTGTTTGAATCTATATTTGGGTTAACACCTGAACCAATGGATTCAATACGAGACTCACTTATGCCAGCAGAGACTAAAATGTCTTTAATATATTTTGATCTTTTTTCAGATAAAATTTTATTGTATTCTTTGTTGCCTATGCTATCTGTATATCCGATAAGCTGAATAGTTTCGTTAGGATTTTGTTTTAAGAAAGTAATAACGGAATTAACATCATTAATTGAAGCAGCTTCAGGATAGACTTTGTCAAATCCAAAATAGACATTAACATAACCTTGTTCAACAAGTGATTTAAATGTACCACTACCACCTGATGTTTTAGATTTATTCAAATCAGATTTTGTAGCATAAGTTTTATTGAGTTCTTTTTCTAACTCATCAGGAACACCATTTTGATTTTGATCTATAGCAATTCCTTTAGTGTTTACAGCAACACCGTTGACAGTGTTAGGTTCATTATCAAGGTAATCAGGAACACCATCACGATCAGTGTCTGAAAGCTTATTTTTTAAGTCGTTAATTTCTTCTTTTAAAGATTGTGTTTCTGCATTTTCACTATGTTCTAAATGATACCAATCAATATTTTTTTGGCTTTTGCCCAAATTAATATTTAAACCAATAGATGAATTGAGCATTAAGCCATCAACCGAACCTGTAGTTGTATGACTAAATCCATCCCAATTAAATTGTTGAGTGGCATTAGCAAGCCCCATGAAATCCATCTTGAGTGAGACTTTATCGCTAATTTTATACATTGGGGTAAAACCTATAACAGCAGTGGCTGTGTAGTCCTCACCATCTGAAAAGTCAGTGGTTAAAACACCGACGCCAAAACCACCATATATTTGCAAGTTAAATCTTTGAGTCCAATTTTGGAAGTCTAATACGCTCCCTAAGTTTAAAACTCCTTCTAAACTTGATTGGATATAAGTCGAATTAAATTCAAATGTTGATTCATCTTCGTTTTCTGAAATATCATTGTATCCACCTTTTAATCTTAAACCAAATTTATCGTTAAACATATATCTAACAGCTAGATCTGCGTGCAAACCTGAAAAGGTTTTTGTGTTGGCAGTTTCAAAGATATTAAGTGAAGGGTTTGAAATATTTGTAAGAGTTCTTCCTGCTTTATTTCCACCTACACCAAATTCTATAAACCACTGATTGTAATCATCGAACTGAGATTTTTTATCGCTATCATTTTTTTCTTGAGAAAAAGCTATGGTCGATAAGAGAACAGATAATAATAAGATTAAGTTTTTCATTTTACTAAAATTTATAATTAGATTTATGCTTGGTTAATTTAAAACATATGCAAATTACGTGAAATATTAATAAAAAAACAAATTAAAAAACAACTTAGTAAAATATTATTTTAAAATTTCTAATTTGGCGAATTTTAATAACAATTTTTTTAAGCCAGCTTCTTCAAAATTTATCTCAGCCTTTTTGTCTTGACCAATGCCAGAAACGCCTATAACTTTTCCTTTACCAAACCTGCCGTGTTTAACTATTTGCCCAGACTTTATAGACATAACTACTTCATTAACAGAAGTTTGAGATGTGCTCGGTTTAACTTTTCTCAATTTTCTTAATTGATTTTCAGTGGGTTTATGACTTGGTGGTGGTGTCCCTTTTTTAGGTTTGGTTTGACGTAGTTTAGATTTATCAACTTCATCAAAAATATCAGCGTCAATTTGGGGTTTGTAGCGATAAGAATCTTCTGAGATGTTATATTCTAATGCTGTATCATCAATTTCATCAATAAATCGACTTGGTTCTGCATCAATCAATTTTCCCCAACGGTAGCGGGATAAGGTATAAGTGATGTAAGCTTGTTTTTCGGCTCGTGTCAAAGCCACATAAAACAATCGGCGTTCTTCTTCAAGTTCACTTCGTGTATTCATGCTCATAGCCGAAGGAAACAAATCTTCTTCCATACCTACAATAAAGACATAAGGAAACTCTAAGCCTTTTGCTAAATGCACCGTCATTAATGATACCCGATTGCTATCGCCTTTTTCATTATCAAAATCGGTTGCCAGAGCAACGTCTTCTAAAAATTCACTAATTGAACCTGTGGCGTCTTCCACTTCATTTTGTCCTTCTACAAAATCTTTAACCCCATTGAGCAATTCTTCTAAATTTTCAACTCTTGTTATCCCTTCTGGCGTGCCGTCTTTTTTGAATTCTTGAAGTAAACCTGTTTTTTTAATCACCAAATCGGTGAGCTCAAAAGCATTGAGTTTTTGAGCCGTAATCTGAAAACTCTTAATCATATTCACAAAATTAATCAGCTTGGTTTGGATACCTTTATTGATAGGTAAGTCAATTTTTTGAATATTTTCGATGACTTCAAAAATGGAACGTTTGTAGTGATTAGCCGCCAATACCAATTTATCTAAAGTGGTTTGACCAATGCCACGAGCAGGATAATTGATTACTCGCTTGAGTGATTCTTCATCTTTGGGATTAACTATTAGTCGTAAATAAGCCAAAGTATCTTTTATTTCTTTACGCTGATAAAAAGACAAACCACCAAAAATGCGATATGGCATATCTTTTTTTCGCAAGGCGTCTTCCATAGCTCGACTTTGAGCATTGGTGCGATACAAAATGGCAAACTGGTCGTAATCCAATTGATTTTGCATCTGCAATTCAAATATGGTTGAAGCTACATATCGCCCTTCTTCAGCATCATTGAGTAAACGATTAACTTTTATCTTATCGCCTTGTGTATTTGAAGTCCAAACTACTTTTTCCAGACGTTTTTTATTTTTTTCTATCACCGAATTCGCTGCTTGTACCAAAGTTTTAGTCGAACGGTAATTTTGCTCAAGTTTGTAAGTTTTTACCTCATCATAATCTCTTTGAAAATTGAGAATATTATTGATGTTGGCACCTCTAAACGCATAGATACTTTGGGCGTCATCACCAACCACACAAATGTTTTGATATCTATCACTTAAAGCTTTTACAATTAAATACTGAGAGTGATTCGTATCTTGATACTCATCCACCAAAATATACTGAAAACGGTGTTGATATTTAGATAAAACATCAGGAAATCGCGTTAATAACTCATTGGTTTTTAACAATAAATCGTCAAAATCCATTGCTCCAGCTTTAAAACAACGTTTGACGTATTCTTCATAAATATCACCCAAGCGTGGTCGTTTTGCCATGGCATCAGCTTCTTGAAGTTCGGGATTTTGCCGATAAGCTTTAACGGTGATTAAGCTATTTTTATAAGATGAAATTCTGGAATAGACTTGTTTATATTTATAAACATCTTTGTCTAAATTCATTTCTTTGATGATACTATTGACCAATCTCTGAGAATCTTGGGTATCATAAATGGTAAAATTGGATGGAAAACCCAGTTTATCAGCTTCAAATCTCAGTAATCTTGCAAATACAGAGTGAAACGTTCCCATCCACAAATTCTTTGCTTCACTTGGACCAACAATTTTGGCAATACGATTTTTCATCTCACGAGCTGCCTTGTTGGTAAAAGTCAATGCTAAAATATTAAAAGGATCAACACCTTGATTCATCAAGTGAGCGATGCGGTAGGTCAACACTCTGGTTTTACCCGAACCTGCACCAGCTATAACTATCATTGGCCCATCTTTTTGCAATACGGGTTCGCGTTGGGCGTCATTCAATTCGTCTAAATATGCTTGCAAATTATCAGTTTTTTTAAAATTTCAAAATTAAATAAACCTTAATGAATTTAAGCTGAGATTGTATTTTAATTTCAAAACGTATTTTGATAGATTAAGGACAAGTAATGTAAGGAATTTGAAGAACTCCATTTTTTTTATCGATATCCGTTAGTGTTAAGAATACTCAAAATTACCCCTTTTTCTTGCTTCACCCTTATATATTTATATCTGAAGTACGCATCTTTCTCAAAGGCATACTCTTAGGGAAGGTTTAGTTTATGTTGAATCAGATTTGAAAGGTTTACGGCTTTTTGCGTTAGCTTAGCCATTTACAAATATATGATTTGTAAATAAAGTATATGGTGCACTCACTAAATTTATATCAAATTTTAAAGATGGTTCAACTCTTGAACTCGCATTATGAATTCTAAAAGATATTTGCCAACCTTCATTTAGAGAAACTAGCAAAGTCGTTGTTGAGTTTTCTTGATAAACTATGTCGATTAGCCTTGACGGCAATTTCAATTTAGGAATTTTTGCTTTTGGTTTTACTTTTTCAAATGGTAAATTTAAAGTTCCGTGAAAATTATAAGCTTGAATTTCAACTTTTTTATTGCCTTTAATCACTTTGTAAAAATCCTGATTTCCAATTAAATATTGAACCAAATTTTCTGCCACTATATTTGGGTTTTCTTTGTCTAAACGAAGTAATTCTTTTTTGAAAGCATTTAAAATTGGAATGTAAACCACTTCGTGCATATTCTCAATTGAAGACCATTTAATTGATTTGTCACTATCTCTTAAATCTGTAAGCATATCGAAAACTGGCTTTATTTCTTCAAAATAATCTTGCGAACAAGAAGCACCAAGCCATTTTTTACCAAAATTTATCTTTTGTGATAATCTTGAATGTTTTACAGCTCTATGATTATTTTTTGCAGAAATACCAATCTCCCATTTTTGTAAAGAGCGAATTATCAAAACATCTCGAACATCTCCAGTTTGTCCAGCTTGATCGCTGACTAATTCTAAAACTAAAATATCATCTTCATTAATTCCATTTGATAATCTAGGTTCGATATCTATAAGAAAATTAATTGAAGCACTTGCTGTTATATTAAAAGTTTCTTGCTCTTGCTCTTTAAAACTTTCAAAGAAGCCTTTAGCAGTTATATAAGGTTCATTTTTTGTGATTGATACACTTGTTATGTTTTTTAAACGCTCATAAAACTCAGTAAGCAGGGCATACTCAAAAGCCTTACCGTTTACTGTTTGACTTGCCATAAATTAAGATAAAATATTTTCTAGCTTCATATTTCTTTTAGAAACTGTTTTTTGTTTCTTTTCTGTATTTTCAATTTGTGATTTTATACTAATTGCAATATGATTTGCGAGATTAACAGGAACAGCATTGCCAATCATTTTATATCCAGTTGCAATATGATTGTAATAAAAAATAAAATCATCAGGAAAAGTCTGGATTCTTGCACATTCCCTGACGCTTAATCTACGATATAAATACTCTTTCCCAGGCACAAAAATACGTTTGTTTTGTTCTATGAATTTCATTTTTGGTGCTTGTGGATGAATAGGGGCGTGTCGCCCTCCTGCTTGAATTGTGTAAGATTGTTCATTCCAACTTCTCACTCTATTTCTAGACATAAACATAGATGAAAAACCACCAATCATATATTCGTGATTTGGGACTTTACAATTTTCTTTATTGGTTTTATTACCGTCCTTTGCAGGAACAGCTGAATTTTGTAAATCAGCAATTTTTTGTTGAAGCGTTACTTTTTCTTTTAATGGTTTTGGAAATTCAAAATTGAAATTAAGATCTTTCCGAATACCAATAAAAAAGACTCTTTTACGGTCTTGAGGAACGTCAAAATCTGATGCGTTTAACAGTTTGAAAGATAAATTATAACCAGCATTTTCAAAAAGTTGTTTTATCGTTTTTAGAGCTTCACTATGTCTGTTTAACAGCATTCCACTAACATTTTCCGCAAGAAAAAATTTAGGCTGTTTTGCTTCTAATATTCTGATAAAATCAAAAAATAATTGTCCTCGTTTGTCATTTATCCCACGTTTTGACCCAGCTTCACTCCAACTTTGGCAAGGTGGACCACCAATAATTCCATCACATTCAGGAACTTCGTCAGACTTTATTTCTACAATACTACGTCTATCAAGAATAGTATTCTTATGATTTTTTTCGTAGGTTTCCCAAATGTTTCTATCATATTCGTTCGCCCAAACAACATTAAAACCTGCTTTTTGAAATCCTAAATCGAGTCCGCCAGCTCCCGCAAAAAATGATACTAAATTCATATAATTACTGTGTTTGAAGTGATTTATTAAACGCTCTTCTGTATTCTGCTTTTTGTTCAGCGACTTGTAAAAGTTGTTTTGTGCAATTTGTTTCGTAAATATGTTTTCCTATTTGGTCGGTTACATATTCGTTCCTCAATTCATTTAGATTTAATTTAAAGATTTTTGCAAGTTTTGGCAAGCGTTTTTCATCAAAATCTCTTTTTCCATTTTCAATTTTACTCAAATTTGCAGAGTCTAAATTCAGTCTAGCCGCAAGCTGAGTTAAAGTAAGTCCGTTTTCGTTTCTTAAAAGTCGGATGTATTCTCCAAATGTGGTTTCCATAAGACTTGTCATTTTTTGACAAATCTAATCTTTTTGTTTGAATAGTCAATTCAAATGTTGCAAAATTTCTGTTTAAGATTTGAATTATATTATAGAAAAAACTAAAAGAGATCAATTAATAAAATAGGTTTAGTATTAAACCTAACTAAATTGTATTTATCAATGATTATCTTTACACCCAAATTTTTTTAAACAATGACAGATTTTAATTTTTCAATTTTAGTATCTTTCTTTTTATCAAGCCTAATTGTTGGTGGTATAGCTTTTTATTTTTTTAAAACCCATATCGAGCATCTTCAGCAAAAACAACGTTTAGATATTCGACTTAAATATCAAAAAGAAACCTTGCCTATTCGCATACAAGCTTATGAAAGATTGGCTCTACTCTCAGAACGGTTATCTTTAGGTAATTTACTCAACCGAGTTACACCCATAAGCAATGACAAAAATGCCTACGAAGACTTACTTATTAAAACCATCGACCAAGAATTTGAGCACAATTTAGTGCAACAAATATATGTGAGCAATCAATGTTGGAATGTGATTAAAACCGCTAAAAACAGCACGATTTCTAAAATCAGAAAAACCAATATGAGCGAAAACATTAGCGATGCATTCAAACTCCGAGAAACATTATTAAGAGATTTACTCGACCAACAAAATTCACCAAATGACATAGCTTTACAACTGATTAAAAAAGAGTTAAGGACGTTGTTTTAAGTTTAAATTTCTTGCATCTTAATTGATTTGTAGAATCACTAAAATGGCTCTACTTTTGTAATCCAAACAATAAAAAATATGAAAGCATACGTATTTCCAGGACAAGGTGCTCAATTTTCAGGTATGGGACTTGATCTTTATGAAAATTCAAAGATAGGCAAACAACTTTTTGAAGATGCCAATGCTATTTTAGGCTTTGATATCACAAAAACGATGTTTGAAGGCTCTGCAGAAGACCTCAAACAAACTGAAATCACACAACCTGCAATATTTTTACATTCCGTCATTTTAAGTCAAGTCATAGGCGATAAATTTCAACCTGATATGGTGGCTGGTCATTCACTGGGTGAGTTTTCAGCTTTGGTGGCTAATGGCACTTTAAGTTTTGAAGATGGCTTAAAACTGGTACATCAGCGTGCCATAGCTATGCAAAAAGCCTGCGAAGCTCAAGAATCTACTATGGCAGCGGTTCTCGGACTTGCAGATGATGTTGTGGAAAACGTTTGTGATAGCACCGAAGGCATTGTTGTTCCAGCAAATTATAACTGCCCTGGTCAATTGGTGATTTCTGGCGAAGTAGAAGCAATAAATGCAGCTTGCAAAACTTTAAAAGAAAAAGGAGCTAAACGAGCCTTAGTATTGCCTGTTGGTGGAGCATTTCATTCGCCTTTGATGGCTCCTGCCAAAGAAGCCTTGGCTACTGCTATTGAAAATACCAATTTTTCAAAACCACAGTGTCCAATCTATCAAAACGTCAATGCTAAAGCCGTTGAAAATCCTGAAGACATCAAAAAAAATCTGGTTGAACAACTTACATCTGCTGTAAGATGGACACAAATTATGCAACATATGCTCAACGACGGCATGACACAATACATCGAAGTTGGTCCTGGTAAAGTGCTTCAAGGTTTAATGAAAAAAATTGACCGTAGGTTTCCAACTGAAAGTGCAAGTATTTAAATGATGAGTAAAATTAGAATCACAAAACAGTTTACCTTTGAAATGGCTCATGCCTTACACGGTTATGATGGCAAATGTAAAAATATACACGGTCATAGCTACAAACTTGACGTCTGTGTGATGGGTTCGCCAATTGAAGATAACACAAATCCAAAATGTGGAATGGTGATAGATTTTGGCGACTTAAAACATATTGTAAAATCTGAAATAGTTGATGTTTTAGACCACGCCATTATGCTTAATATTAACTCACCTCATCAAACTTTAGCTCAAGAATTAGAGTCTTCTGGACACAAAATTGTTGAAGTTAATTACCAACCAACAAGCGAAAATATGGTAGCTGATTTTGCAAATAAAATCCAAGCCAAATTGCATAAAAATCTCAAGCTTCATTCTATAAAATTAAGAGAAACTGAAACCGCTTTTGCTGAATGGTTTGCTACTGATCAACAATAGTAAATAACTTGATTTCGACTATGTTTAAGCCAAGCAAAAAAACGTCATTGGTAGTTAGATAATTTGATATGGATTTAAGGTTTTAAAATGGTTCACACAAAATTAATGTTAATCCCACATCATAAAAGACTTTAATTGCTTATTTTTGTCATAAACCCATTATAAAAAATTAGAACTTATGAGAGTAACTGTTAGTTTAATTATGCTATCTATTGTAATGTCTTCTTGCGTTTCTAAAAAGAAATTTGCTGAAGTCGAAAATAAGTATCAAGAAACTAAAGCTATGCTTGATAATGCTACAATGAAGCTTAATATTTGTCTAGATGAGAAAAAAGCTTTGACTAAGTCTTACGAAGAACAGCTTAAAACATTACAACGCACCAATGAAGCTTTAATTAGCACGCAAGGCGATTTAACTACTTTAACGCAAAAAGGTGCTGAAAATTTAGAGAAGACTTTAGAAAGTATGAAAGAAAAAGATCTTCAAATCAAAACTATGCGTGATGCTATCAATAGAAAAGATAGTGTAACATTAGCATTGGTAACAAGTTTGAAAAGTGCCGTTGGCAATATGGACGATGAAGATATTCAAATTAACGTAGAAAAAGGTGTTGTATTTGTTTCCATTTCAGACAAACTACTTTTTGGCAGCGGTCAATACCAATTAACAGACAGAGCCAAAGAAGTTCTTGGAAAAGTTGCCAAAGTGATAAAAGCAAAGCCTGATTTTGAATTTATGGTTGAAGGTCATACTGACAACGTGCCTATTTCAAAACCATGCTTTGAAGATAATTGGGATTTAAGCACCAAAAGAGCAACTTCCGTTGTGAGAGTTCTTCAAAATGAGTATAATGTTGATCCAAGTAGAATGGTAGCAGCTGGTAGAGGTGAATATGTGCCTTTAGAATCTAACAGTGATAAACTTGGAAGAGCGAGAAATAGGCGAACAAAAATTATAGTTTTACCAAAACTCGATCAATTTTATAACATGATTGAACAAGGTATGAAAAAGCTTTAAAAACTATCAAAAAGATATAAAACCTCAGCTTGCTGAGGTTTTTTTATGCCGAAATGTCAGGTGTTTTTATAAATAATAAAATATTTAAAAACTAAGCTGATATCAGTTATAGTCTTGTTTTAAAGAATATTTGTATTATATGTTAAGCAAACTTATTACTCTAATTCGTTACTCTGCATAATCATTGTAGTATATATGGCAACTATTAATTTTAAAATTAAAATATGAAAGTATTAGTTATTGGAGCTGGTAATATGGGGCTTACTTATTCTGAAGGTATGGCTCAGTCGGCTTTGCTCAACAGACGCAAATTAATGATTCACGATGTTTCTACAGAAACTATTGAATTGCTCAGAAAAGATGAACAATTTGATGTTTATGAAAAAATAGAAGATTGTTTGCCTGATGCAGACATCGTTTTTATAGCTGTAAAGCCTTATCACTGCGAAGATTTGTTTAAAAACATAAAACCCTACGTCAACAATCAACAAATTTTTGTATCCCTAATGGCTGGTGTGACCATTGCTAAAATTCAAGATTTATTAGGTATTGATAAGGTGGTGCGTACCATGCCAAACCTTCCTGCTAAGGTTGGTAAAGGCATTACTTCTTTTACTGAATCTGATAGCGTTTCAAGAGTTGAATTGCTTATGATAAGAAACCTACTCGATACCACTGGTGCATCAATTCACGTTAAAGACGAAGATTTTATCAATAAATCTACTGGAATTTCTGGAAGTGGACCAGCTTACATTTTTTACTTTATGCAATCTATGCTTGAAGCTGCCAAAAAAATGGGCTTTTCAGATAATGACTCTAAAGTGTTAGTCAGCAATACCTTTGAAGGTGCGGTAAAATTGTTTAATGATTCAGACCTATCGCCAGAAACCTGGATGGATCGTGTAGCTTCTAAAGGCGGAACAACTCGTGCAGCCCTCGATTCTATGGACGATAATAACGTAAAAGAACTTATTAAAGATGCAGCTTATGCAGCTTTCAACAGAGCTGTAGAATTAGGTGAATAAAACTTATAATCTATGTTTAAAAAACGAATAGTTGTAAAAGTAGGAACCAATGTGATGACCAATAGAAATAATCGTATTGTTGGTCCTATTCTTAAAAATTTGGTCAGACAAATCGCTTACTTGTACGAACGTGATATCATTACTGTTTTAGTGTCATCGGGTTCTGCTATTGCTGGTAGAGAAGTTCTCGGCAAAAGCAATGAAGAAAACCCTTCTGTGAGGCGACAGATTTATTCTTCGGTAGGTCAACCAAGAATGATGAGACATTATTATACTATGTTTCATGATTTTGGTATGCGTTGTGCTCAAGTTTTGGCTACCAAAAGAGATTTTGCCCCTGGTAAATATCGCCAAAATATGATAAATTGTTACGAGGGACTTCTAAAAGAAGGTGTTATTCCTATTGCTAATGAAGATGATGCCGTTTCGCTGTCTATGTCAATGTTTACTGACAATGATGAGTTAGCAAGCCTTGTTGCTGATTTAGTAAATGCTGACACAATGATTATGTTGACCGATATTGACGGTTTATATACCGGACATCCAGAACACGAATCTTCTGAATTATTGCACGAAGTAAAAGTGCATGAAAACGTAGAAAAATACGTTCAAGAATCTGAAAAAGGCGAAGGCGAAGGTCGTGGTGGTATGGAATCTAAACTAAGAATTGCTAAAGAAACTGCATGTAAAAATATACCAACTTATATTGCTAATGGAAAAGAAGAAAATATCATTTTAGATATTTTGGATGGCAAAAAAGTTGGGACTAAATTTTCTGTTTAATCAAAATTTAAAAATCAAATTATGAAATTATTAGATACAACAACCAAAAACAACGTTTTGCAATCTATGATGAATATTATAGAGGATAAAAGACAAGATATCATAAAAGCTAACAAAAAAGACTTGGACGCTTTCAATAGAGACGATCAAGCACTTTACGACAGACTTGTGGTTGACGACAAAAAAGTTGACGGAATGATACAAGCCATCAAAGAAGTGAAAGATCAAGATGATCCCGTTGGTAATGTGATATCAGACACCACTTTAGATAATGGTTTGAAAATTATCAATAAAACCGATCCTTTTGGAACAATATTAATCATTTATGAATCTCGGCCTGATGTTACAATTGAAGCTGCTGTTTTGGCCTTTAAAGCCAATAACAAAATTTTACTTAAAGGTGGAAAAGAAGCGGTAAATTCTAATATTATTTTAGAAGAATGCTGGCACAAAGCTTTAGAAGAAAATGGTTTATCCAAAGATTGGATAAAATTGATGCACATCAATAGAGAAGAAACCCAAGAGTTTTTAAGAAATCCATCTGAAAAATTAGATCTAATCGTGCCAAGAGGCGGTGAAAGATTGATTGAATTTGTAAAAACGCACGCCACTTGTGCAGTATTAATCAGTGGTCGTGGTAACAATTTTTTATATGTTTCTGAAAATGCAGATTGGGATAAAACCAAAAAAGTATTAATCAATGCTAAAACTGATAAAATTTCAGGTTGTAACGCTTTAGACAAAGTGTTAATCGATGAAAAATTGCCCGATTTTGAACAGAAAGTTGTTGATTTAGGGAATACACTAAAATCTCATAAAGTTGAAATTTTAACAGATGCCAAAGTTTCCCAAGTGCTTAAAGACGAAGCAAAAGTAGAAAATGAAGACACGTGGTATGAGGAGTTTTTGGCTATGAAAATTGTTCTATCTTCTGTAAGAAACTTTGATGAAGCTGTTGAGAAAATCAATAAATACTCAGGGAAACATTCGTCTATCATTATGACAGAAGATGCCGATGAAGCGGCTCAATTTATGGAACAAATTGACTCTGCTGCTGTTTATCAAAATGCTTCTTCTCGTTTCACTGACGGCGGACAAATGGGCGTTGGTGCAGAGTTGGCTATATCAACCGATAAACTACATCACCGTGGTCCACTAGGACTTAAACAATTGGTAACCAATAAATATTATGTTTATGGCGATGGACACGTAAGAGTTTAAAATAACGCGAGTTCGATTTATTGAAATCTGTAAATCAGATGATTACATATTTTTGTAAGCAAATTTTGTCATTTCGACGAAGAATGAGGAGAAATCTTATCCTACTGAGATGTCTCGTCGCTCATGCTTCGCTCTGTCAACATGACAAATGATTAAATATCTGTATTTTATATGAATATATTTTATTGGAATTTATATCGAACTCACGTTAAAATACTAAACTCTATAGTTTAAATAGCGGTCTTAAAACAGATTCTGAACTAAATTCAGAATGACAAAAGTTTTAAGACCGCTATTTTTATTTCCCCTTAAATTTGGGTTGACGCTTTTCAACAAATGCATTCACACCTTCTTGATAATCTTCGGTTTGAGCTGAAGCAATTTGATATTTAGACTCTAAAGCCAATTGGTTTTCTAAACCATTTTCAAGACTTTGGTTCATAGCTTTTTTAATAAAGGCTAAAGCTTTGGTCGGCATATTGGCGAGACGATGTGCCAGTTTATCGACTTCATTTTCAAAAGTTTCTGAAGAATAGTACGTATAAATCATCCCCATACGTTCAGCTTCAAAGGCATCAATTTTGTCACCGAGCATCGCTAGGGCAGAAGCACGTTGAAAACCGACAAGGCGAGGTAAAAAATAAGTGCCACCACTATCTGGAATAAGCCCAATTTTACTAAAAGCTTGTATAAAACTGGCTTTTTCACAAGCCACAACAATATCACAACACAATGCTAAATTGGCACCAGCACCAGCCGCAACGCCGTTAACGGCAGCAATTACAGGGATTTCTATATTTCGAATGCGAGTGACAATGGGATTGTAATGCTCTTCAAGGATTTTCTTAAACCCTGGGTTTTCGTCGGGATTGGCAACTTCTTGTAAATCTTGACCTGCACAAAATGCTTTGCCTTTACCAATCAAAACAATAGCTCTTGTTGTTTTGTCTCTTATGCAATCATCGAGATGTTGTTGCAGCGATAACGCCATCTCGCGATTAAAGCTATTAAATTTTTCAGGACGATTAAGATACAGATAAGTAACGTTTTGATTTTGTGTTTTAACAATGCTTGACATAAAATAGATTTTGTTATAAAAATACAAATACAATCTTAAACATTAAATTTTATGAGTTGTTTTCTAAAGACGTATTTTCAGTAGCTTTTGTCAACTTTTCTTTTAATTCTTTATAATTTGAGGTTACAATAGAATAAGACTTGTTATTGTTTTTCAATTTAAATCGAACGGCTGTACCGAATTTTGTATTAAATAACATATCGCCTTTCAAATTGTAACGCCAACCTATACCATACCACATTGAAGGTTTATAAATTTCAATACTTGATTGATCTATCTCTTGAAGTTTAAACTCTTTTTTAAAAACGCCTATGCCAAATTTCACCTTCAAATATTCGTTAGATAAAACTATTTTCATATCATAAAATAGGAGGAAGGCTGCTAAAATAAGAGCAACATTAAAAAAAGTAAGACCAATCGGTATAGTTTCACCTTCATCATTGGTGATGTTTTCAACATTAAAGCCAATAACTAAAATGATAATGAGGACGATAATACAAACCACCCAAATCAGGATAGTATTTTGTTTTTCAAAATAGGTAATTTTAGACATATTTTTATTTTGATTTAGTTCTAACAAAAAGGGCAACAATAGCCGTCGTAACTATACCAAATATTGGTGCAAACATTAAAGATTGAAGCATATAATTTTGTGTGTTAAAATAATCAAGGGCTTCCGGCTTAGTCATCATTTCTAATTCAACGCTCTTTTCAATGGCATTACCGAAAAACTCTGGAGAGATATATTCTACCGAAGCATAAGTGCTAAGTGGTGTAAGTAAACTGATCATTAAAGTTAATATAAGTCCACTGATAAAAGCATTTTTGTAATTCATAACACCGTTATAAAACTTACGTTTTTTTTCTTTTAAAGCTAATACATAAATCAGAATAGCAGGAATGGCGTAGAGATTAGTGTAAATAGGTTGCTGTTCAATATACTCGTGATGTAAGCCTGATATTTTTTCTAAGTAAATCCACAGCAAACTCATCAATATAAAAATGATAGTCCATTTGAATTCGGTTTTGATTTTAAACATGGTTGGTTGGTTTTAAAAATTAATTTTTAAATATAATTCATTTTCTCTAATCTTTGACATATAGCTACTTTCTAAAATAATATATTTGCACCCAAAACCATCTTTATGTCTATTATAGAAAGTATCATCATAGCTATTATAGAAGGGCTTACTGAGTTTTTGCCAGTCTCATCTACAGGACATATGATACTCGCTAAAGCCGCTCTTGGGATTACAGAAGACGGTGGTTTTGTAGATTCATTTATTGTGTCTATTCAAATTGGTGCCATTTTGGCGATTATTGGTTTGTATTATAAACGCTTTCTTCAAGGCATTGATATTTATGTGAAGCTAATGGCTGCATTTATTCCAACAGCTATCATAGGGTTGTTGGCGTATGATATTATTAAAAGTTATTTGTTTAACCCGACTGTTGTCGCAGTAGCCTTAATCATTGGCGGTATTGTCTTGATTTTAATTGATAAAAAAGTAGTGGCAAAAGAAACGCAAGTCGTTGATTTGAGTCAAATCCCAATTAAAAATGCGGTGTTTATTGGTTTGTTCCAATGTCTGTCTATGGTTCCAGGAACATCACGAGCAGCAGCAACTATTATTGGTGGGATTTTTAATAAATTCAATAAAACCCAAGCTACGGAGTTTTCATTTCTGTTGGCTGTTCCGACTATGATTGCCGCAACAGGTTACGATTTGTATAAAACGCCAGTTTCTTTTACAAATCACGAAATATTAATTCTTTTGATAGGAATGATAGTGGCTTTTGTAAGTGCTTTTATTGCAGTCAAAATATTTATCAAGTTGGTTGCTGCCTATGGTTTTAAGCACTACGGTTATTATAGGATTGGGATAGGAGTTATTTTTCTATTTGTCAGTTGGGTCATAGGTGTTGACTTAGGGTTTTGACCTTTTCATACCTAAAACAATCTGTAATATGGTCATTGGTCATACCTATGGCTTGCATAAACGCATAGCAAGTGGTTGAGCCAAAAAACTTAAAGCCATTTTTCTTTAAATCTTTGCTCATTAAATCAGAGATATCGGTTTTTGTTGGAATTTCAGATGCAGATTTGAACGCATTTTGGATAGGTTGATGGTTAACAAACTTCCATAAATATTTAGATAGACTTCCGTGTGTTTTCTGAAGGTTTAAAACACAATTGGCATTATTGATAAAGGCTTTCACTTTTAATCGATTTCTGATAATGCCTTTGTTTTGTAAAAGCTCTTCTACCTTTTGCTCCGAAAAATGAGCTACTTTTTCAATGTCAAAATTATGAAAAGCCTTTTTATAATTATTTCTTTTTTGCAACACGGTCAGCCAACTCAAACCCGCTTGAGCACTTTCTAAACACAACAGTTCAAATAATTTTTGGTCGTTATAAACAGGCACGCCCCATTCGGTGTCGTGGTAGTGTTCTTCAAGTGGATGTTTTGTTGCCCATTCACATTTTGTCATATTTTTTTGGGTTGACTAAATTAGAGTAATTTATTTTTTATTTTAAAACATTAGGCATTTTGGCTTTAAACCTTTCAAATCTCGGATTTGACACATTCTGAATATATCTGTTATTAGGGTGTTTCTTTTTGTAATTCTGATGATATTCTTCTGCAATCCAAAATTTTTCAAAAGGTTTGACTTCTGCTGCTATGGGTTTATCGTAATGATGTTGAATAGACTTTATTTTATTTTCAATGATGTTTTTTTCTTCATCATTTTGATAAAATAGTATAGAACGGTATTGATTTCCTATATCCGGACCTTGACCATTGATTTGAGTTACATTTTGTGATGCAAAATACACATCAACTAAAGTTTTAAAGCTTACAATATCACTGTTATATATCACTTTTACAGCTTCGGCATGACCTGTTTTTCCAGTATTGCTTTCCTCGTAGGTTGGGTTTTTAGTATGTCCTCCAGAATAGCCAGAAATCACTTCTTTTACGCCTTTTACATTTTCGTAAATAGCTTCTACACACCAAAAACAACCGCTAGCAAAATAGGCAAATTTTAAATCTTGGTTGTCAATATAGTTTGAATAATTATGGTCTTGAGCGTCTGTTTTTTTCTCAACTTTATTGCATGCTAATGAGACATTAGATATTAAAAGTATGATGAGTAATTTTTTCATCTATTTATGTTTTTCAGTAAAATTAAATATAATTATGAGTTTGAATTGATAGAACATTGTTAATATAAAACAAAAATTTATCGTCTTTGGTAGCTATTTATTATAAGTTGTCAATCAGTTAAATGACTGTTGACAATAAATGAGGTTTTCATCTAACATGTTGGTATATAAAATAAATAGGTATTTAAAAAAACTTTTCCTTGAAAAGAAACAAATGGTGTTGAAAAGAAAATATATAGTTGTGGTCAAATTTAATCAAGATTATATAGCTTGATTTTTTTATATAAAGTAGCTCTTGTGATACCTAATTTTTTTGCGGTTTTAGTTTTATTGAATTGATATTTAGTTAGCGTATCTTGAATCATTTTTTTTTCTAACTCTTCATTTTGAGACTTTAAATCCTGTTTTTGGGTTTCTTTGCTTTCAAGATGGCTAATGGGTTCAACTTGAAATCCAGCAAGATGTTCTTTTTTGATAACTCCATTTTCAGATAACAAAACACCTCTTTTTATAAAGTTTTTTAATTCTCTTAAATTACCTGGCCAAGAATGTTTCTTAAAATCTTGAAGCAGATTATTGTCAATACCTTTGTATTCTTTATTTAGTTCTTCAGCGGCATTTTTTCCAAAAAAATCTATAAATATATTGAGGTCTTCTTGTCTTTCTCTTAGTGGTGGTAGGGTTATAGGAAATTCGTTCAACCTATAAAATAAATCTAACCTAAAGTTATTATTTTCGATATTTTTTTCAAGATTTTCATTAGTTGCAGCAATAATTCTTACATCTATGTCGATGTCTTTGTTGCTTCCTAATCTTCTGATTTTTCTCTCTTGAATAGTTCTTAAAAGTATGACTTGTGAGTCATAGGATAAATTACCAATTTCATCTAAAAAAATAGTTCCATTATTAGCATATTGAAAATGACCTATTTTGGTTTGAGACGCACCAGTAAAAGCTCCTTTTTCATGACCAAATAGTTCAGATATAGCAGTTTCATCTGGTATTGCACCACAATCTACTGCTACAAAATTAGAGTCTTTTCTCTTGCTGTTTTGGTGGATATATTTGGCTACTAATTCTTTTCCCGTTCCACTTTCTCCTGTTATTAAAACCGATAAGTTGGTTGGTGCTACAATATCTACTTGAGACCAGATTTTTTTGGTTGTAGTGCCTTTTATAAAATTATTTTCAATTTTGTTTTCAGGGAGTCTTTTCTCATTTGTTTTTAAAGCTTGGTGTACAATTTTAAGAAATTCACTAGGATTTATAGGCTTGCTAACAAACTCAAAAGCACCTAATTTTATGGATTTTACGGCTGTTTGAATATTTCCATAATTTGTTATCAATATAACAGGAATAGTGCTATTTATTTTTTTTATTTTTTGAGTGATTTGTAATCCATCCAATTCTGGCAATCGGTAATCGGTCACAATCAAGTCTGGATGATCGTGATTTTTAAAATGCTCAAAAAAACTAACCGAGTTATAAAAAGACTCTACATTATAGTTCTTTTTCTCTAAAAG
This sequence comes from Psychroflexus sp. MBR-150, assembly GCF_053628795.1. Taxonomy (NCBI): domain Bacteria; kingdom Pseudomonadati; phylum Bacteroidota; class Flavobacteriia; order Flavobacteriales; family Flavobacteriaceae; genus Psychroflexus; species Psychroflexus sp. MBR-150. The sequence goes on along the minus strand of NZ_JBRJHB010000019.1, from coordinate 23,328 downwards.
TTTTTTTAATGTTTGGTTAAAAAAAACATCGTCATCTATTAGGTAAACCGTTTTCAATTTTTATTTTCAAAGGTATAAATTGTATTTGAAAATAACTACTTTTGTTGCTTATGCTTGTTGTTTATTTTAGCCCGCGTTAACCATCCATTTTGTCCTGCTGTAGCTATTGCGTAAGGCGTTATCCAAAACAAGCTGAAGGCATAAAAAACACTATAACTGTATGATAGTAAAGATTGGTTGATATTAGAATATTTCAAGTAATAAAACAGTGCTGGAATACTTGCAAAAATCAAAATACTAAATAGACTTACACCTATAAATAAAAACGGTTTTAAAACTAAAAAAATAAGCATAAACACAACAGATGGATAAGCTGTTATCATTTTTACCCATTGGTTGATTAGCAACAGTCTAGATGGCCATTTTTGGGTAGATCTAAAATTTTGAAATGCAAATTTACTCATCATGATATTTTCTCTCACATTGCTGCGTTCCCAGCGGATAAACATTTTGCTAAGCTTTTGATATGTTTTAGGAATTTCTGTAATTACATTAGCGTTTGATTGAAAATTTACATCATAACCTTGTTTTAAAATCATATTAGTCATGGCTCTGTCTTCTCCAATTTGAGTCCTTTTTCCTAAAAACTTTTGATTAAACCATTTTTCTAAGCAATTGTCAACCGCTTCTTTTCTATAGGCAGATAAAGCACCTGGTGTGCATAAAACCGAACCATAAACACTTTGTGCTGATCGAATAAATTCAAAACTAAAGGCAAAACTAACATTTAGCATTTTTGGAATTATGCCTTCTTCTGTATTTAGCACCTTAACGTTACCAGCTACAGCTCCACATTTATCGTTGACAACAAATGGACTTACGATATTTCTTATAGTGTTTTTTTCTACAATTGAATCGCTATCTACTGTTATCACTACTTCTGTAGTTATTTCTTTAAATGCACGATACAAAGCTTCTCTTTTGCCCATGTTTTTGGGTTGTTGCAAAATGATTATGCCATCTTTCAAGTCTTTTTTTGCTTTCTTCATCCATTCCCAAGTATCATCTTCACTGCCATCATCTATGGCAATAAGTTGTATCTTATCTTTAGGATAATCACTATTTGATAGGCTGTGTATGGTTTTATAAACTAATCGACCTTCATTATATGCAGGAATAACAACTGTACATTCAGGAAGCTCATGGTCTTTTATTCCTTCTATAGGTTTATACTTTAAAAAGGTAAAAAATAAGAACAGCATGAAAGCTACTTTAAAAGCTAAAATTATATATCCAACTGTTATAAATACATTTCCAAAATTGCTTGTAGAAGGTATAAGGTTTATTTCAACTCCTTGATATAAAGCATATCCAAGTATTGTGGTGCTTAAAATTAAAATGGAGATAACGATATAACCCAATGAGTTATAAAAAATCTTGTTCATTATCTCACGTGAAATATAAAAATAGTTTTGATTAAAATCACTCAAGCTTTTTGTAATTGCTTCCATATATTTTTTTAATTATATATAAACAAATACACTACCACTTAATTTAAAAATAATATAATATTGAAAATCAGATAGATATAATAATTGTTGAGAGTTTTTTAAAACTAAAGTGTATATTTTTTATACATATTGTATTCTGATAATACACATTGCTATGTTTTTAATTTGTAGTTGCTCAAAATGTTGTAATTTTCTTGGTCGAACTCACGTTAAAATATTAAATTTAGTCAACTTTTTAATAAAAGATATTGGATGTTCAAACTTAAAGGAAAGACCATTTGGTTGTTTGCCCTCATTACTTTAGGCATTGCAGGAGTAGGATTATACTTTTATATTAGTCTAACTTCCTTAAACAAACTTGTAGTAGAAAGTGCTTATCCTCAAAAACGTTCAAATTATTTAAAGGACATAACAATTGATATTAACAAGCTTAACAATTTATATTTATTAGATTCCATAAAATTTTCTTTTAAAAAGGCAGATACTATTCTTGCAAGAATCGAACAAAATATTGATTCAATCAAAACTGAGCTTCAAAATTCTAAAACAATTGAAGTCTCTAAGTTAGACACTATACCAAAACTATTGCGAAGTGTTCAAGTAGAATACTTAGAATTACAGCGTATCAAAGAAAAAAATCAATCAAAATTTTTAAATGATTTAGAGAGTTTGCTCAAAAAAGAGTTGGCAGACCTTGAAATCAATAGAAAAGATTCAGTAACTATAATAAAACAAGTCACTTCAGAAATTTATAAGCATTCCATTGATGAAAACAAAAACTTTAATGAAATTGACGAAGAAGAAGAGGAAAGCAAAAACTTTTTTCAACGTCTGTTTGGTTCATCCAATAAAAAGAATGCCGAAGCAAAAAAAGACAATAACGATTCAAAAGTAAAAGAACAAATAGAAGCTAATAATGACACTGTCGTCTCTACATCAATTGATACTTTACAAACTATAACGCAAATAAACAACTTACCAGAGAAGAGAATTATTTCGATTTTTGAAAGTGTCCAGCAAAAAAGACAGCATATTATTGATGTTTTAAACAAAAGAGAAAACGAAATATTTCAAAAAAACACTGAAGTCAATAAATATATAGAGAAAATACTCAATGATATTTTATTAGAAGAATTTAACACCTTTAATGCTAACGTAAATAATTTTTCAAAAAAGTCTGAAAGTTATTTATGGAAAAGTAGCCTTATTATTTTTATTATTTTGTTGTTAGGTGTTTTTTCGATTTATGTTATAATAACAGACATCAATAAAAGTATATATTACCAGGATAGATTAAAAGAAAACGAAAAAAAGGCTATAAAAGAAACTGAAGAGAATCAAAAATTTCTTTCAACAATGAGTCATGAATTGAGGACGCCACTCACTTCAATTATAGGATATACAGAATTACTAAATGAAGATGACGATAATGTAAAAGCTATAAAAACAGCCTCCAATTATCTTTATCAAATGACTAATGAAATTTTGGACATTTCCAAAATTAAAGCTGGTATTATTGAAATTAAAAAAGAAGTCTTCAACTTAAATGAAGTCTTCGAAATGATTAAACACAACTTTGAGCCATTGATTAAAAATCAAAACATTGAAGTTTTTTTTGAAATTCCCGAAGAAAAAGTTTATGTCAATTCAGATCGATACAGAATACAACAAATTATATACAATTTAGTGCATAATGCGTTAAAATATACAGACAAGGGTTTCATAAAAATAGGGTTTATAAAAAATGAAATAAATCACCAAAAATCAGAGATCAATATTTTTATTGAAGACACTGGAGTAGGAATGACCTCAGATGAACAAAAGACAATTTTTAAGGATTACCATCAAGCGGGAACTCATAAAAGCAAAATGAAAGGAACAGGATTAGGAATAGGCATAGTTAAAAATTTGGTCAACAAATTAGGTGGACAAATAAAGCTGACAAGTGAGGTAAACAAAGGAAGTAAGTTTGAAGTATTGCTCAAATTAGAAAATGCTCAACCATCAGATGTTAGAGAAGAAGAAAAAACACTTCAATTACCTGACAATATATTAGATGGGAAAACAATTTTTGCTGTTGATGACGATAAGTTGATTACCAGTTTGTTTAAAACAATTTTTACCAACTACGGTGCAAAAGTGACAGTCATGAACAGTTCTTTACAAGCACTAAATCACCTGAAAGAAAATCGATATGACTTGGCTATTTTTGATATGAAAATGCCAGAGATGAGTGGAGTTGATCTTATTGATGAATTAGCTAAAAACAATTTGAAACTCAGCAAAACTGTAATCTGTACGGCCAACGTTTTGTTGTCTGATGAACAAAAAAATATTTTAAAAAAATTTGATTTTCAACTTTATAAGCCATTTAATAAGCAAGATATTATCAAATTAATAATCAAAGCTTTTAACTTTGATATTCAAGATTATTACGTTTTTGATGAAGAAAAAATAAAATCAACCCCCGAAACAAAAAAAGATCTTGACTTTAGTTACAGCCTCAAAGATCTGGTCCCATATACTGGAGATGATAAGGATGCTCTTATGGAAATGCTTCGATTTTTATTAGCGGAGAATGTGTCTGAACTTGAAATCTTTGAAGAGATGATAGAAAAAGAAAACCTCGAAGAAGTAGCTAACCAAATACATAAATTATCATCTCGTTTTGCTCAATTGAATATAAAACCACCTTATGACCCTAAAACACTAGAATTAAGGTTGCGAAATGGAGAAACCTTTATTTTGAATCAAGCTGTTGAAATTTTTAATTTTTGGAAACATTGCAATCAATCTTTAATTGATAAGTACAATATCAAAATTTAAGATTAATGGTTTTATCAGGTAGATGAAAATAAATCCAATTTGAACGAGAGTTCGATTTATTGAAATCTGTAAATCAGATGATTACGTATTTTTGTAAGCAAATTTTCTCATTTCGAACGAAGTATGAGAAGAAATCTCATCCTACTGAGATGTTTCATCGCTCATGCTTCGCACTATCGACATGACAAATGGTTAAATATCTGTATTTTATATGAAAATATTTTATTGGAATTTATATCGAAGAACTCACGTTATTTTATGAATTCCATATATACGAGTGAGATTTTAAAAAACATCAGAATCAATAAAAAGGATTATAATTTCTTAAAAACTTTCTGCATCCTATCTTCTTCTTCTTTAGCCAACTCTTGGTCAACGAGAATTCTACCACTATGTTCGTCTGTCATAATTTTTCTTCGTCCAGCAATTTCAACCTGAACTTGTGGCGGAATAGTAAAAAACGAACCACCAGAAGCACCGCGTTCTATGGTAACAACGGCTAAGCCATTTTTCACACTATTTCTAATTCGTTCGTAAGCATTAACTAATCTTTCTTCAATCTTAATTTTTAGTTTTTCTGATTCTTTTTCTAAGGCTTTTTCTTCTTTTTCAGTTTCTTTAAGAATGTTTGAAAGCTCTGATTTTTTGTGATCAAGGTGTGTTTGTCTATCCTTTAACTTAGCTTCTGTTTGCTCTAAGGCTTCTTTTTTGTGCTCAGTTTGAGCATAAAATTCTTTGATGTGTTTTTCAGCCAATTCAATTTCAAGTTCTAAGTATTCAATTTCTTTACTTAAAGCATCAAATTCTCTGTTATTTCTAACATTCTCTTGCTGTTTTTTATATTTTTTTATGCGATCTTGAGTTTCGCTGATAAAAATCTTTTTAGATTTAATGTCTTCGTCAATTTTATCTAAAGCGGTTTTAATTTTATCAATTCTTTTGTTGAGGCCTGCAACTTCATCTTCCAAATCTTCAACTTCAAGAGGCAATTCACCTCTCATGTTTCTGATTTCATCTATTCTTGAATCTACGAGTTGCAAATCGTATAGAGCTCTTAGTTTTTGCTCAACGCTAATCTCTTTCTTTTTTGCCATAATCAATAATATTGAACGGGATTTGTATTAGTATTTGATAAAACGGTTGCAAAATTAGTGAAATTTTCTTTAAGATAAGCATATAAAAGTTGTTTTGTGTATTGCTCACTTTCATAATGTCCTATATCGGCTAAAATTATCTTTTCTTCAGCTTTAAAAAAATCGTGATATTTGAAATCAGCACTAACATAAGCATCGGCTTTGGCTCTGATAGCATTTGGTATAGCAAAAGCACCGCTACCTCCTAAAACGGCTACTTTTTGAATGGGTTTGTTTAATAATTTTGAATGTTTTATGACGGGTATATGGAACGTATTTTTGAGCAATTCTAAAAATGCATTTTCTTTTATAGGATTTTTCCATGACCCAAGCATTCCTATGCCTATATTTTGATTGGTGTTTTCTAAAGTCTCAACTTCATAAGCTACTTCTTCATAAGGATGATGTTTGAATAGTTGGTTAAGAATTTGATTTTGAAGATGTTTGGCATAGGTAATGTTGATTTGAATTTCATCTTCAAAATGGGTTTTTCCTTTTTGACCTACCACAGGATTTGAGTTTTCATTTCCTTTAAAACTTCCTTGACCTTCAATATTAAAACTACAATGTGAATAGTTGCCAATTTGTCCTGCACCAACTTCAAAGAGTTTTTCTCTTAAAAAATTAGCATCGTTTTTTGGAATGTATGTTGTCAATTTTTTGATGGTGCCAGTTTGAGGGATAAGTATCTCGGGATTGTTTAGATTTAGTTTGTCGCATATCATTTTATTTACCCCATGAAATGCATTGTCTAAAGCTGTGTGAATGGCGTAAATTGCAATATCGTTTTTGATAGCCTTGATTACTGTTTTGTTGACATAATTATTGGGATTAAGTTTTTTTATACCCGAAAAAATGATTGGATGAAAACTTAAAATGAGATTGCAGTTCAAAGCTATAGCTTCATCAACAACCTTTTCATTGGTATCTAAACTGACCAAAACACCGTTTATAACACGATTTTCGTCTCCAACAATTAATCCTACATTATCAAAATCTTCTGCATAATCTAAAGGTGCATAGGCGTAAAGATTATTTATTAAGGATTTAATAGTCATAATTTATCTTTTAAGTTAAATTGTAAATTTAAATATTATACTTTCGTAATTATATGATTAAGGTATAAATTTAGTTTGTTTTCTTATTAATTTCGTTTTTATTGAAATAGGCTTTATACCTGAAGTGCTATGAATAATGCTAAATATTTTAAAATTTTTATTATTTCCTTTCTCGATAATTTATCATGCAGTGACTGCTTTGAGAAATTATTTATATGACAAAGGTTTGTTTAAATCTTACACTTTTGATGTTAAACTGATAAGCGTAGGAAATTTAAGTGTTGGTGGCACGGGCAAATCTCCTATGATTGAGTATTTAATTAAAAAATATAAAGATGATTATAAGATCGGAGTCTTAAGCCGAGGCTACAATCGCCAAAGCAAAGGGTTTTTAGAAGTTGATTTGCATATGAAAGCTATTGATGTTGGCGATGAGCCGCTTCAATTTAAAAACAAATTTAAATCAGTGCCTATTTTTGTTGATGCTGACCGTAAACATGGTTTAGAAAATATTCAAAAGCTTTATCCTGAAATAGAGATAATATTTTTAGATGATGCTTTTCAACACAGACGAGTAAAACCTGATATAAATATTTTATTGACAACATTTGACAAGCCCTTTTACAAAGATTTTTTGTTGCCAGTAGGACGATTGCGAGAGTCTAAAACTTCTGTAGAACGTGCAGATTATATCGTTGTTACAAAATGTCCACCTGATATTTCAAGTACCGTCAAAAGCAATATAAAGCAGAAAATGAATTTAAAGTCTAACCAAACTTTAGTTTTTTCTGAAATTGAATATAGCCAAACTCTCAAAAGTCAGAATCGCTCTATGGAATTTGAAACTCTTGATGATTTTTATTTGATAACTGGAATTGCAAACCCCAAGCCTTTACTGGATTATTTACAATCAAAACACAAAAGTTTTGAACACTTGCGTTTTGCCGATCATCATAATTTTTCAAAAGCTGAAATTGAAGACATTCAGTCTTATACTAAGCCAATTGTTACTACAGAAAAAGATTTTATTCGCTTAAAAGGTTTGATTGATAAAGAGATTTTTTATATCGCAATTCAAGTAAAACTAGATCAAGATTTAAAACTTATTTAGCTTCTTCAACTAATTCATCTACGCTTTGAACAGCAGATAAATAGCGTTCAGCATCAAGAGCAGCCATACAACCCGTGCCAGCTGCGGTTACGGCTTGTCTATACTCTTTGTCTTGAGCGTCTCCGCTGGCAAATACACCAGGAATATTAGTCTTGGTGCTTTTGGGTTGAGTGATGATATATCCAACCTCATCCATATCTAATTGACCTTTAAATATATCGGTATTTGGTTTGTGACCAATGGCTATAAATAAACCTGTGATTTTTATTTCTTCTTTTTCTTGAGTTTCGTTATTAACCATTCTCAGTCCTTCTACCACTTGATCGCCCAAAACTTCATCGACTTCTGTGTTAAATCTAACATCGATATTTTTGGTATTAAAAACTCTGTGTTGCATAGCTTTTGACGCTCTCATAACATCTCTGCGGACCAACATGGTCACCGATTTACAGATTTTAGCGAGATAAGTTGCTTCTTCTGCAGCGGTATCGCCACCACCAACAATGGCAACATCTTGACCTTTGTAAAAGAAGCCATCACAAACGGCACAAGCAGAAACGCCACCACCACGTAAGCGTTGTTCGCTTGGAATATTAAGGTATTTGGCTGAAGCACCTGTTGAAATTATGATGCTTTCGGCTTCAATCCACTTATTGTTGTCAATTTGAACTTTATGAATGCCGCCTTTTTCTTTGCTTAGCTCTGTTTTGGTAACCATTCCTATTCTTACATCTGTATCAAATCTTTCGGCTTGAGCTTTTAAGTCTTCCATCATTTTTGGGCCGTCAATGCCTTGAGGATAACCAGGAAAATTATCTACATCGGTTGTAGTTGTGAGTTGACCACCAGGCTCCATGCCAGTATATAAAACAGGTTTAAGATCTGCTCTTGCGGCATAAATAGCTGCTGTGTAACCTGCTGGACCCGAACCTATTATTAGGCATTTTACGCGTTCATTTGTGTTGTTCATCGTTTCTATATTTTACGCAAAAGTATTGTTTTTTATGAAATTTATATAAGGTTTTCGATAACTTTATGTTATACCAAATTAGAATGCATAATATTGATTTTAAACAAAAAAAAGCCGACTGTTGAGCCGGCTTACTGTTTAACCCTAAAATAATAGGTTACTGAATTAATTTTTGTATTTTTTCTTTCAGTGTTTTATCTTGAGTAGATGCTTTTGCAATGGCATGATAAGTTTCTACTTTTAAGCCTTGATTTTCAATCAAACGCTCCATGTTTTTTTGGATGTCTTCTTTTAAGTTTTCAATATTTTTTTTGGCCAAATTGTATTTATCAATTTCAGATTTTGTCAGTTGATTTTTTTTGTCAGAATCTAATAATTTTAGGTGTATATCGGTAAATTCATCACCACTTAGTCCTGCTTTTTCAATAGCTGTCAATTTATTAAGTTGAAACGACATATTTTCATTTCTAATTTCTATATAAGCCTGGGCAAACTTTTCTATGGTTTGGTCTGAAAATGTTTTATTTTGACTCCAAGATAAAGTTGAAAGACAAACAAATAATGCAAAAACTATTTTTTTCATATTAAAAATTTTTATTTAACAAATATATTAATAATGAAATAATATCAAAGATTATGTTACATTTTTTTAGCATCTTCCCAATACTTATTCATATCATCAAAACTCATTTCATGAAGTTTGAGGTTTTTTTTCTTGGTTTGGTCTTCAAGGAATTTAAATCGTTTGATAAATTTTTTGTTAGTCAATTCTAAAGCTCTTTCGGGGTTAATGTTGTGATGTCTAGCAAAGTTGATAAGTGCAAAAAACACATCGCCAAGTTCAGCTTCCATCTCAGATTGATTTTTATTTTTTGCTTCTGCTTCAAACTCGCTAATTTCTTCTTTAACTTTGTCTAAAATTTGTTCTGATTTTTCCCAATCAAAACCTACACTGGCAACTTTGTCTTGAATGCGTTGAGATTTGACCATAGCGGGTAAACTTTTAGGCACGCCACCTAAAACAGATTTGTTCCCTTTTTTTAATTTTATCATTTCCCAATTTTGCTTGACATCTTCTTCATTTTCAACCTTAACATCTCCATAAATATGTGGATGACGCTCTATCATTTTTTTGCAAATGGTGTTGATAACATCTTGTATATCAAACTTGTTTCTTTCTGAAGCAATTTTAGAATAAAAAACAATATGCAAAAGCAAATCGCCTAATTCACCTTTTATAGCCTCATAATCTTCTTCAATTATAGCATCGGTAAGTTCGTAAGTCTCTTCAACAGTTAGGTGACTTAATGTGTGAATGGTTTGTTTTCGATCCCATGGACAACCTTCGCGGAGTTCATCCATGATTTTTAATAATCGAGAAAAACTTTTTTCTTTTGATGGGTTCATTTTTTTTCTTTCAAAAGTAATGAATACTTTTTTAGCAGTTACAATGAAGTAAAATTTGTATTTTAAAACTAAAAAGGTTAAATTTGGATAAATTTATAAATCAATAACTTATGAAAAAAATATTACTTATTGCAATTTTGTGTTCTGCATTTATGATGCAAGCACAGACAGTTGGTATTGTTGGTCCAGCCGCTAATGGATGGCCAGATGCTACCAATCCAACTCCTGACATTATGTTGACTGATAATGGCGATGGAACACATTCAATTGATGGATTAACCTTAACTACTGGACCGGCTAAGTTCAGACAAAACCAAGATTGGGCAGTCAGTTGGGGTGGCGATACTTTTCCATCTGGGTCGATTACAAATGGCGATATACCCGTTCAAGCTGGGGTTTATGATATTGTGTTAGATTTAAATAACAATACCTACACATTTACTGATGTGGGAACATTTACTCAAATTGAATTGGTTGGGTCTGCTGTTACAGGGTCATCTAACCCACAAATGTCAACTATTGACGGTGTTAATTATGAGTTAAGTGTAACACAATTTGCCAATGGTGATATTCAATTTCAAGAGGTTGGAACATCTACGGTTTATGGTGCCAATAGTTTTCCAACTGGCACAGCCACAGCAGGAGGAATGGCTATTCCTGTAACTTTTGGATTTTATGAGGTTACTTTTAATTTAAACACAGGTGACTACTCTTTTGATATTCCTGATATTGGTATTGTTGGTGATGCAGCAGCAGGTTGGCCTGATAGTACTAATCAAACAGATATCTTAATGAGTTCTTCTGATGGCGATACTTATTCTTTAAATGCTCAAGTGTTAACAGACGGTGAATTGAAATTTAGACAAAATTTAAGTTGGGATACAAATTGGGGAGGAACAGGTTTTCCTAGTGGTAACGCTGTGTTTAACTCTTCTGATAATATTCCTGTAACTGCTGGTACTTATGACATCAGTTTCTTTAGAGATAATCTAACTTATACGTTTACAACTTTATCTGTTGAAGATTTAGCTTTTAATCAATTTAAGTTATATCCTAATCCAACTAAAGATGTTTGGGTATTTAATAATCCTGGAACGAGTATAAAAACCATTCAAATTTTTGATGCGTTTGGTAAAACCGTTTTAGAGCTCAAGCCTAATTCTACTCAAGCAGAAGTGAGTGCTCAAGTCTTATCGCAAGGCTTATACTTAGCAAAAGTTAGTTTAGTTGATGGTTCTGAAACTACTGTAAAAATTATCAAACAGTAGCTTTAATAAATATCTATAAAACAGATAAGGCTTCCTGATTGGAAGCCTTTTGTGCTAATCCAATTTATAAATTATCTGTACGTTATATCACCACCCGATGATTCGTTTTTATCTAATTTCACACTTGGCTTGTTGTGGTAGATAATATCGGAACCACTTGAAGCATTTCCAACCAAGACTTCTAAAGGATAAACATTAATAGTTGACCCTGAGCTGGCTGTTGCAGTTACGTTTATAGCTTTTAGGTTTTTAGCCTCAATATCTGATCCACTAGACGAATTAGCGGTAAGTTCATCGGTGTAACCTTCAATATTCAGGTCAGAACCGCTTGATGATGTGGCTTGTAAAGATTGCATTTTTCCTATAAGATGTAAATCAGAACCGCTACTTGAGTTAGCCACAACATCGGTTGAAGATATTTTTAATTTCATATCTGAGCCACTACTACTGCTACAGTTTAATTTTTGAGATTTTACATTTAATTCTACATCTGAACCGCTGGAAGATGAAATGTTGATATCATTAAAGTTTAATTGTTCTTTGGCAAACAAATTAATTCCAGACGAAGCTTTTAAGTGAGTCAAACTATCAGCAAAATAAATGGTGAGTAATTTAGAATCGGCTTTACCTATATTGTCTTTACTTTTAGTTCCAATTTTAAGCTTTAAATCGTCTTGGTCTATTTTTAGTTCTTCTATAAGATTTTTATTAGCTTTTATAACCAACTTGTTTTCATCGGCTTGAACTAATTTAATATCCCAAGCATTGGCAAGTGATAATTCTTCAAAAGGAGACAGTTCAAATTCTTTTTCAGTGACTTCGCCTTCACCTTTTATGGTGTTATAGCCGTCAATGTTGCATTGTGCATTGAAAATTAAAATGGCAAATGATAGATATTTAACTAATGTTGTCATGAGTTTTGTGTTTAGAGGTTATTGATAAAGACGTAAATTTACTCCTTAGGGTTGCCTGAAGGTTCAATTTTTTCACAACTTGCACACCATAATTTGTCATCGTTTAGAACATATATCTCATCATACTTGCTTTCACTTTCAAGGGGATGAAAATAGTTTTCGACAAAATTATCAGTGTTTTTATCTAAACTGATTTTTACATATTCAGGAATATAGATATCAATATCAACGCCAAGATAATTGTCATTCAATTCTTTAGGTGAAAGGAAATAACTGTTTAAAGAAATTTGATCATCATCAATTTGATAGTTGTATGTTATCAATTTGGCTTGATTTCGAGCCTTGTTTTCATCAAAGGCATAAGTCCATTTTGAAATTCTGATGTAAGCATTATTATCACTGGTGTGATTAAATTTTACATCAACATTGGAATTGTATAAAATTCTTTTGTCATTTTCATCATAAGTGATTTTTTCTTGGTTTTTCTTAAATGGTGAAACGGTATAATTCAAATTACCTTTCATTTTGATAAATAAAGTGTCTTGCGGTTTGATATTTAGACTTGTCGTATTAACAATTTCACCAGAAACTCGCTCTCTCAAAGAAGAATTGATACCTATAAAAATAAGACTTACAATACTTAAAAACCATAAAACACTGATACTGATCACAAATGTTTTACTGACACGTTTCAAGTTTGAAAACAACAGTCTTAAGCTGAGAATAAAAATCAAAATTAATGGCACAGCAATGGCAATGAACGATGAAACAATCACTAACCAAGCAGGAACACCATTGTAAATCAGACCATCTAATCTTATGATTTCATAATCAATTAAATCAAAACTTCCAAACAAACTATCGCCGCCAAGTCCTAAAGCGACGAAGATTAAGCTTAAAAGTCCTAATCCAGAAAATAACATTAAGACAAAACCTATGATCTTGACTAAAACTTTTCCAATTTTGATGATAATATTTTCAAGTTCATTAAAAAAAGAAGAAATACTGCTTTGTACACGTTTTGAATGCTTTTTGACATCAACATCTTTTATTTTTTCAGAAACGTTGTCATAACTTTCTTTAATTTTTTTTTCAATATTAGAAAGGTTAATGGGTTCGCCTTTCATCGCTAATTTTTCGGCAGTAGTTTTGGCTTCAGGGACAAGAATCCAAAATAAGATGTAAATCAAAATTGCCCAACCAAATGAAAGTATAGCAAACAAAATCCACAACAATCTTACCCAAACTACATCAATGCCAAGATAATGAGCTAAACCCGCAGAAACACCACTGATATAAGATTGGTCTTTGTCGCGATATAGTTTTTTTTCTACTTTTTGATAAGCTTGACTATGCTGATTGTCTTCATCATCAGAGATACTATAATCTTTAGGCTCGCCCATAATTTTGATGATTTCGTTGACATCTTCAGTCGTGATGACTTGTTTATCAGAAATCATTCTCTCTATAAAGAGTTCGGCGATTCGAGATTCTATATCTTGAATAATTTCATCACGACTCGCTTCGTTAGCCAAATATGATTTTATGGCATCTAAATAGTTTTTGAGAACCTTATAGGCGTTTTCGTCAATATGAAAAATCTGATTGGCAATATTGATATCTAAGGTTTTATTCATCTTATTTTGTTTTTGAGTTGGTTATGGTTTTCACAGCAATTTGTAAATCTGTCCAAGAGGCTGTAAGTTCATCTAAAAACGCTTGTCCACTGGATGTTAATTTATAGTATTTTCTCGGTGGTCCGCCAGTAGATTCTTCCCAGCGGTATTCAAGAAGTTCAGCATTTTTTAGCCTGGTTAGTAGTGGATAAATCGTGCCTTCAACCACAATGAGTTTTGCAGACTTGAGTTCGTCAAGAATTTCAGCAACATAAGCATCTTTGTTTTTAAGTATTGAAAGAATGCAATATTCTAAAATTCCTTTACGCATCTGTGCTTTTGTGTTTTCTATATTCATAATTGTTTTTGCTTGATAATAAAGAGATATAGTAATATCTGACACAAAGATACATCTATTATAAGTTACTTTGTATAGCATAGTAGTATAAATTAACATATATTTAATATATCAGTGTGATTGTTTTGTTGATTTCAATCAAAGTAAATAACTGGCTTAGCCTTTTTTTAAACTTTAGAAAAGTTTATTTTTACAATTAAAAAAATGATTTTGAAACCCAGTAAAGTCAATTGGTATTTGCTGTTTAAATTGCCTTCAGCATGGATTTGTGGTGTTCGGCTTAAATCTATAGAGGCTTCAAAAAGTCAAGTTACTGTAAAACACCGATGGATAAATCAAAATCCGTTTAAGAGTTTATACTTTGCAGTGCAAAATATGGCAGCGGAGCTAAGCACTGGCGTTTTAGTGATGCAGGCCATTCAATCTCAAAACCAGAAAGTCTCTATGCTTGTGATAGAATCTCATTCAGAATTTTTTAAAAAAGCAACGGGTCGTATCAGATTTGAATGCCAAGAAGGGCAAAAAATAAATAGAATTATAGATGAAAGCCTTAGAGAAAAATCATCTAAACAGATGACGATATTTGTAAAGGCTTTTGACAAAAGTGACGATTTGGTTTCGCAATTCAATTTCAAATGGAGTGTAAAACCAAAGTAAACAGGTATAAATCTCAGAATTATTTTGTTTTTAAAATTTTAGCAACTTTTCGTTTAGCCCTGAGTAATTTTACTTTTATAGCATTGACAGATTCATTCATTTCATCAGCAATTTCGGCATAAGATTTTTCCTCAAATAATCTTTTTTTTAATACCTCTTGATCAGTAGGTTTTAAGCTTTTCATCACGGCTTTGATGTTAGAGACATATTGTTTTTGAATCAATTGCTCGTCTATATTAGCATCCTCGCTTTTTATGACGGTTGTTTTTTTGTCTATTTTTGTAGTTTCAACTTCTTTTTTGCGTTGATGGTCTATCCAAAGTCTTTTGCATATGGTGATTAGCCAAGTTTTAAACTCGTAGTTGTCATCGTAAGTTTCTATTTTATCAAAAGCTTTAGCAAAAGTTTGAATACATATTTCTTCTGAAAGATAATTATTATGTGTGAGCTTTAATAAATAGTTGTAAACATAGTCCCAATGGTTTTCCAAAAGGGCATTAAAACCTTTTTGGTGACCTTCTTTTGCTGAATTGATATGCTCCTTTTGATTGTTCAAGACCAAGTTTTTTTTGGTGATAGCAAATTAAACATAAACAAATAAAACTGAAATAAAACCAGAATTATTTCCAAAAAATATTGTGATAACCATAAATCTTTGGTTAGTAGTTTTTTAAAAATCTTTCTGTTGATAAGCATTTTAGTACATAATAAAACCAGCAACAAACTTATATACCAACCTGACAACTCGTTTTCTATTTCAAACAAAATTGTTGATGGCAAAACAAAACCCCAAAACATCAATCGTGTCAAGTATTGAAAGGCTAATAAATATTTATGCAATACTTTATAATGTGGAGCAGTTGTGATATGTCTGCGTTTTTGGGCTAACCAAGATTTGAACGAAGTTTCAGGTTGACTCTCTACATAGGTTTTAGGATTTAAGCACAACCTAAAATTTGCACTTGCAGAAGCTTGATTGATAAACAAATCATCATCGCCTGACAAAATATGTTGATGAGACTTAAAACCGTTAAGGCTGTTATAAAGACTTTTGGTATAAGCCAAATTCCGACCAACACCCATATAGCTCATTCCTGAATTGGAATAGGCAAAATAATTTAATGCGGTAATAAAGGTTTCAAAACGAATAAGTTGATTTAAAAATCCACGCTTTTTTTGATAAGGTGAAAATCCTAAAATTATCGAATTTTTGTCTTTGTAATAGTGTTGAATTTCAGATAACCAATTATGGCTTAAAGGTTTGCAATCCGCATCGGTGAACACTAAATGTTCATATTTTGCAATTTCAATCCCTTTTTGAACCGCATTTTTTTTAGATGAAGCTTTGCCGTCTTTTATGTTTACTATTTTTAAGTTTGAATAGTTTTGAGCAAAGGTTTTTAGAATGTTTAAAGTTTCATCATCTGATTGGTCATTGACTATAACAATTTCAAACTCTGGATGATGTTGTTTGAGTATAAAAGGAAGGTTTTTCTTTAGAAGATTAGCTTCATTTTTTGCAGCTATAATCACTGATAGTTTTTTATGCTCTTTTTGTGGATAACAATGATCAGGAATATTTAAGAATGATAAGTAAAGTAATAAATCAAAAACAAAATAAAGTAATAGCCATATTAACCAAGTCAACTCAAGCCAAGTCAACATGATTTAGGCTTTTGGACCGTCACAGTCTTTTTGCTCGGCAGGGCTTTTACCACAAAAGCTACAAGCTTCACCATCTTTATTCAAAAATGGACTTTGACTTGCACAGGTTCCAGCAAACTTACCGTCTTTTTTGCCCCAAATTTTTATAGCAATTCCAGCAAAAGCAAGTCCCAATAATATGATTGTAATTATGAGTAATTCCATAGTACAAATGTAATAAATTTGTAGATAATATAATTTTAGTTGTCTTTTTTATTTAAATTTAACAAGCAATTTGATATTAATGAAACTCGCTAAGTTTGTTTTTCATACATTATTAGGTTGGTCTATAAAAGGTCAATTTTCAAAAGATATTCCTAAAACAGTCGTTGTTGTTGCACCACATACCAGTTGGCACGACTTCTATATCGGTATTTTAGCGAGAAAAGTTGTAAATATTCCCATACATTATGTCGTCAAAAAAGAATTGTTTGATTCGCCCTTTGGTTGGTATTTCCGTTGGATGGGTGGCGAGCCTATCGATAGAACTTCTTCTCAAAATAAAGTTCAACAAATTGTTAATATTTTTAAATCAAAACAAGAATTTAGATTAGCCATCACGCCAGAAGGGACACGTAAAAAAGTCAAAACTTGGAAAAGTGGCTTTTATCACATTGCACATACTGCTCAAGTGCCTATTACTTCTGTCGCATTTGACTATGCAACTAAAACCGTTTCGATTTCAAAACCTTTTTACACGACAGGCAATTATGATAAAGATTTAAAACACATCAAGTCTTTTTATAGTGGTGTAGTTGGCAAAATACCTGAATATACCTAACAAAAATGTTATTCTAAAAAACAAAATATTTAAAAAAATGTTTTTTTAAAAAACAAAATTAAAAACTTTAATGCCACTTTGTCAGAAAGCTTAAATTGGTATTTGTTTTGGTCATTAAAATTGAATTCAAATAAAAAAATATTTAAAATGGCAAATGGTAATATTAATGTTTCGGTAGAAAATATTTTTCCACTGATCAAAAAATTTCTCTACAGCGATCACGAAATTTTCCTTCGAGAACTCATCTCAAATGCAACAGACGCAACTCAAAAACTCAAACACCTAACTCGAATTGGCGAAGCTAAAATCGATATTGGCAATCCGCAAATTGAAGTTAAAATCAACAAAGACAACAAAACGCTTCACATCATAGACCAAGGTATTGGTATGACAGAAGACGAAGTCAAAAAATACATCAACGAAGTGGCCTTTTCAGGTGCAGAAGAATTTCTTGAAAAATATAAAGACAAAGATTCAAAAGACGCTGGCATCATCGGTCATTTTGGGCTTGGGTTTTATTCGGCATTTATGGTGGCTCATAAGGTTGAAATTTTTACCAAATCTTGGAAAGACGCTCCAGCAGTGCATTGGTCTTGCGAAGGTACAACTGAATTTACCCTTGAAGAAACTGACAAGAAAACCGATCGCGGTACAGAAATCATTCTTCATATTAATGATGATGAAAAAGAATTTCTTGAAGACCACAGAATTTCTGAACTCTTAAATAAATACAACAAATTTATGCCTGTTCCAATCAAATTTGGAACCAAAGAAAAAGAACTTCCTAAAGCAGAAGATGCTAAAGAAGATGAAGAACCTAAAAAGGTCACAGTTGATAATATCATAAACAATCCTAATCCAGCTTGGACTAAGCAACCTGCAGATTTAGAAGACAAAGATTACAAAGACTTCTACAGAGAATTGTATCCGATGCAATTTGAAGAGCCTTTGTTTCACATCCATTTGAATGTTGATTATCCATTCAATTTGACGGGAATTTTATATTTCCCTAAAATGACACAGGAATTGGCGGCTCAAAAAGATAAAATCCAACTCTATCAAAACCAAGTTTTTGTTACCGACAATGTTGAAGGGATTGTGCCAGAATTTCTAACAATGCTTCGCGGTGTGATTGATTCGCCTGATATTCCTTTAAATGTTTCGCGTTCATACTTACAATCCGATGGAGCGGTGAAGAAAATCTCAAGCTATATCTCCAGAAAAGTTGCAGATAAGTTAAATTCATTGTTCAACAACAACCGTGAAGAATTTGAGCAAAAGTGGAACGATATCAAAGTTGTGATAGAATACGGAATGCTTACAGAAGATAAATTCTTTGAAAAAGCCCAAAAATTTGCACTTTATCCAACTGTAGATGACAGCTATCTTACCTTTGACGAACTCAAAGAAAAAATAGAAAAAACTCAAACCGACAAAGATGACAAGCTCGTTATTCTTTATGCATCAGACAAAGAAGCACAACACACTTATATTGAATCTGCTAAGGACAAAGGCTATGAAGTTTTGCTTTTAGACTCGCCAATCGTTTCACATTTGATTCAAAAAATAGAAACCGAAAACGAAAACAAAGTTTCATTTGTCAGAGTTGACAGCGACCATATTGACAATCTTATCAAAAAAGACGAAGACAAAGTCTCTAAGCTTGATGAGAAACAAAAAGAAACTTTGAAAAAAGAATTTGAAGAAGTCGTACCTAAAGAAAAATACACAGTTCAACTTGAAGATATGGATTCTAGTGCCATGCCTTTAATGATTACACAACCCGAGTTTATGCGTCGTATGAAAGAAATGCAACAAACCGGTGGCGGTGGTGGAATGTTTGGTATGGGCAATATGCCAGAGATGTATAATTTGGTTGTGAACACCAATCATCCACTTATTGAAGACATTTTAAACACCAAAACCAAAAAGAAAAAACAGCGTTTAATCAATCAATCACTTGATTTAGCTTTGTTGTCGCAAAATCTATTAAAAGGTGAAGCCATGACAAAATTTATTAAACGCAGTTTTGAGATGGTGAAGTAAAAAATCAATTATCATTTATGATCAACCGATATTTTTTGAATATCGGTTTTTTTATTTCTTTTTGTTTTAGAGATGTATACTAATAAGTTATAAACTAGATAAATAATTGTAATTTTAATTAAAATCAAATATGGTTGCTGTTTCTTTTTTTATTATTGTAGAATATTAATTTTAACTTTTTTTTAAACTTTAATGTTTTGATTCTTAGTTTTTTAATTCTATTACCTATATTTGGAGCGTATGAATAAGGGGTTTATTTTACTAATCAGTTTATTTTGTTTGCCTATTTTTGGTGCATACAGTCAGGTTTTGTCTCCTTTAAATCCATTTAATAACTTCTTTCAGGCACTAAACGCTACTGCTACAATCGAAGGCAGAGTTTATCAAGATGATAATGGTAACGGTATTCAAGATGCAGGTGAAAATGGTTTAGAAAATATCGTGGTGATTGTTATTGATAGTAATAACACAGGTTCAACTACTACTACTGATGCTAATGGTGACTGGTCAAAAGTTGTTATTCCTGGTAATACGCTTGTTTTTATACAAACAACAGATCTTCCAGCAGGTTTCATTCAAACGGAAGGAGACGATCCAACTTTAGTTGATGTGGCCGATAATTCTGTAACTGACGCGGGTAATGATGGTTATGCTTTAATAGGTAATATAAATGGCTTAGTTTATTTTGACGTCAATGGTAACGGCACTCAAGATACAGGAGAATCTGGTATTCCTAATATAGATGTTCAAATTGATGATGCTTTTGGCAACTCTTTTAATGTAGTTACAGATGCAAATGGTGAATGGAACGCAGATGTATTAGCTGGTAACGTTACATCTACAATTGATGAATCTGACCCAGATTTTCCTACTGGAGCTATTCAAACTGAAGGCACAAATCCTACTACTACAACAATATCAGGAGGTGGAATATTTTCAGAAACAGATGGTTTCTTTGTTCCAGACCCAAATGATACGGGAACACTAACAGGACATTTGTATTTGGATGCCGATGGCAACGGCACGCAAGACGCAGGAGAATTAGATTTAGCTGACGTCGATGTTTTGATTACCGATAGCCAAAACAATGTTCAAACCGTAGCAACAGATGCTAATGGCGATTGGTCAGTAATCGTTCCAACTGGCAATACGATAAGCGATATCGATGAAACCGATGCCGATTTTCCTGTAGGAGCTATACAAACCGAAGGCACTGATCCGACGATGACTTTAGTTTTTCCAAACGCAACAAGTTTTAGTGAGAATGACGGTTTCTTTGTTCCAGACCCTAATGAAACAGGCAGTTTGACAGGACATCTGTATTTGGATGCCAACGGCAATGGCACGCAAGACGCAGGAGAATTGGATTTAGCAGATGTCGATGTTTTGATTACCGATAGCCAAAACAATGTTCAAACCGTAACCACAAATGCTAATGGCGATTGGTCAGTAATCGTACCAACTGGCAATACCGAAAGCGATATCGATGAAACTGATACTGATTTTCCAACAGGAGCTATACAAACCGAAGGCACTGATCCGACGATGACTTTAGTCGTTCCAAACGCAACAAGTTTTAGTGAAAACGACGGTTTTTTTGTTCCAGACCCAAATGATACAGGCACGTTAACAGGACATTTGTATTTGGATGCCAACGGCAATGGCACGCAAGACGCAGGAGAAATGGATTTAGCAGATGTCGATGTTTTGATTACCGATAGCCAAAACAATGTTCAAACCGTAGCCACAGATGCCAATGGCGATTGGTCTGTTGTAGTTCCAACTGGCAATACCGAAAGCGACATCGATGAAACCGATACTGATTTTCCAACAGGAGCGACACAAACCGAAGGCACTGATCCAACGATGACTTTAGTCGTTCCAAATACAACAAGTTTTAGTGAAAACGACGGTTTCTTTGTTCCTGATTCTAATGAAACAGGTACTTTAACAGGACATTTGTATTTGGATGCCAACGGCAATGGCATGCAAGACGCAGGAGAATTGGATTTAGCAGATGTCGATGTTTTGATTACCGATAGCCAAAACAACACTCAAACGGTTACCACAGATGCCAATGGCGATTGGTCAGTAATCGTACCAACAGGCAATACCGAAAGCGACATTGATGAAACCGATGCTGATTTTCCTGTAGGAGCTATACAAACCGAAGGCACAGATCCGACGATGACTTTAGTCGTTCCAAACGCAATAACTTTTAGTGAGAATGACGGTTTCTTTGTTCCAGACCCTAATGAAACAGGCACTTTAACAGGACATTTGTATTTGGATGTCAACGGCAATGGCACGCAAGACGCAGGAGAATTGGATTTAGCAGATGTCGATGTTTTGATTACTGATAGCCAAAATAATGTTCAAACCGTAACCACAGATGCCAATGGCGATTGGTCAGTAATCGTACCAACAGGCAATACGATAAGCGATATTGATGAAACTGATACTGACTTCCCAACAGGTGCAACACAAACCGAAGGTACTGATCCGACGATGACTTTAGTCGTTCCAAACGCAACAAGTTTTAGTGAGAATGACGGTTTCTTTGTTCCAGACCCTAATGAAACAGGCACTTTAACAGGACATTTGTATTTGGATGCCAACGGCAACGGCACGCAAGACGCAGGAGAATTGGATTTAGCAGATGTCGATGTTTTGATTACCGATAGCCAAAACAATGTTCAAACCGTAACCACAAATGCTAATGGCGATTGGTCTGTTGTAGTTTCAACAGGCAATACGATAAGCGATATTGATGAAACCGATGCTGATTTTCCAACAGGTGCAACACAAACCGAAGGTACAGATCCAACTACCACAACGGTGATTCCAAATGCAACAAGTTTTAGTGAGAATGACGGTTTCTTTGTTCCAGACCCAAATGAAACAGGAACACTAACAGGACATTTGTATTTGGATGTCAACGGCAACGGCACGCAAGACGCAGGAGAAATGGATTTAGCAGATGTTGATGTTTTGATTACCGATAGCCAAAATAATGTTCAAGCGGTTACTACAAATGCTAATGGCGATTGGTCAGTAATCGTTCCAACTGGCAATACCGAAAGCGACATTGATGAAACCGATACTGATTTTCCAACAGGAGCTATACAAACCGAAGGCACTGATCCGACGATGACTTTAGTCGTTCCAAACGCAACAAGTTTTAGTGAAAACGACGGTTTCTTTGTTCCTGATTCTAATGAAACAGGAACACTTACAGGACATTTGTATTTGGATGTCAACGGCAACGGCACGCAAGACGCAGGAGAAATGGATTTAGCAGATGTGGATGTTTTGATTACCGATAGCCAAAACAATGTTCAAACGGTTACCACAAATGCTAATGGCGATTGGTCTGTTGTAGTTCCAACAGGCAATACCGAAAGCGACATCGATGAAACCGATACTGATTTTCCTGCAGGTGCAACACAAACCGAAGGTACAGATCCAACTACCACAACGGTGATTCCAAACGCAACAAGTTTCAGTGAGAATGACGGTTTCTTTGTTCCAGACCCAAATGATACAGGCAGTTTAACAGGACATCTGTATTTGGATGCCAACGGCAATGGCACGCAAGACGCAGGAGAATTGGATTTAGCAGATGTTGATATTTTGATTACCGATAGTCAAAACAACACTCAAACCGTAGCAACAGATGCTAATGGCGATTGGTCTGTTGTAGTTTCAACAGGCAATACCGAAAGCGATATCGATGAAACTGATACTGACTTCCCAACAGGTGCAACACAAACCGAAGGTACAGATCCAACTACCACAACGGTGATTCCAAATGCAACAAGTTTTAGTGAGAATGACGGTTTCTTTGTTCCAGACCCAAATGAAACAGGCACGTTAACAGGACATTTGTATTTGGATGCCAACGGCAATGGCACGCAAGACGCAGGAGAATTGGATTTAGCAGATGTGGATGTTTTGATTACCGATAG
>NZ_JBRJHB010000018.1:0-44372 GCF_053628795.1 Psychroflexus sp. MBR-150 | reverse complement strand
TAAGCTTGAGAAAAAATTAAAAAACTTATCAAGAGAACGTAAATCTAAATTTATACAAAAATACTCGAACACTGACGAAGCATAGCTTGTCAGTACGCTGACCGTAGCGTCAGCATACAGACGAATACAGCTTGTCAGTATGCTGACCGTAGCGTCAGCATACAGACGAATACAGCTTGTCAGTATGCTGACCGTAGCGTCAGCATCCCTCTTTCTTCACAATAAATGACCTCAATAAGCTTATTTACAGAGTGTTGAGGTTTTTTAAAATTGATTTGTCCGACCATTATCCGACGACTTCAATTTTTCGTGTTTTTGAGGGCTTATTTTAATTATCGTAGATTTGTGTTCTACTTATTTAACGATAAGTAAATTTGAGCAAACTAAAAGCTTTTACATCTCTAAGGGCTTTTTTAGCAAATAGACTAAGTATTTAAAGATACTGTATTGGACTGTTTCCTTTAAGGAGGGCTTTAAATCTTAGTTTAATTTAGAATAGTGTTGCCAGTATCTTTAGACTTACTTCAAAGACTTGCCCTAATGCACTATTTTGATTTGTAGAGGAATTGAGTAAGCAGTTCCACTATGCCCAATTAAGCGATACCCTGCAAAATAGTTGAGTTGAAAAACCAATCTTTGCCTTAACGGTATCGCTTTTTTAAATATAACCCCAAACAAAAAGGTCAAGCAAAAAAGTGATTAGTTTTTAATTTTTTATAGGTATATTTTTAATAAAATCTTTAATTGTTAAATGCTTTTTTAATGCGGTCTAAACGTTTTTTGGTATCGCGTTTTTTAATATCCTCTCGTTTATCATAGAGTTTTTTCCCTTTACAAAGTGCAATAACTAGTTTAGCAATCCCTCTGTCATTAATGAATAGACGCAAAGGAATGATAGTTAAACCTGTGTTTCTAACTTCTTTGTGCA
The DNA here is from genome assembly GCF_053628795.1 of Psychroflexus sp. MBR-150. Lineage (NCBI taxonomy): Bacteria > Pseudomonadati > Bacteroidota > Flavobacteriia > Flavobacteriales > Flavobacteriaceae > Psychroflexus > Psychroflexus sp. MBR-150. The sequence goes on along the minus strand of NZ_JBRJHB010000018.1, from coordinate 43,444 downwards.
GCTTTTTGAGTTCTTTTTTTTGTAATAAAAGTTTACGTTCGCTTTTAGGTTTGTGATTAAAATGCGTAGCGTGAGAATATTCTTCAATATGCATATTGATCACAAACAGTTCACCTCTATCGTTGAACTCGCAAAAGCTTTCAGCAATAGAGGCTTTGCCTTCACGAATTGATTTGATTTCAGTGCCAACAAGTTTGATGCCTGCGGTATATTTATCCAAAATTTCGTATTGAAATTTGGCTTTTCTATTTTTGATATTGATGTTGTTGCTCATAACTCTTAGACTTTTATTTGGTCATAAAGCATTTCTAAAGCTTTGTTGACGGCTTTTTGGGTCACGCGTTCCCTATGGGTACCAAAATTAAATTTTTCGACGACAACTTCAGACTGATAAGCCAAAGCTATAAAAACTGTGCCGATTTCCGCATCGCTATCGCCTTTTGTTGGCCCTGCGTTTCCTGTTGTTGCGACTGCAATATCTGCTTTGAACATTTTTTGAACACGTTTGGCCATTTCTTTAGTAATTTCAGCACTTACCACTGAATATTTTTCAATAAATTGTTTTGAGATTCCTAATACGTCGTGTTTTGCTGAAGTGGCATAACTCACAATACTGCCTTTAAAATAAGCCGATGCACCTGGAATTTCGGTAAATTTTGCTGCTAAACGACCGCCAGTGCAACTTTCGGCTGTAGCTAAGGTGAGATGTTTTTCGGTTAAGCTTTTAGCGATGTTTTCTTCTATACTGTTTTCATCTTCGTAACCTTTGATGATATCACCAATGAGTTTGTGCAATTTTTCAATTTCTTGATTAATAGTATTTTGCAATAATTTTTCATCATCGCCACGAGCGGTTAATCTTAATCTCACTCTGCCTAAGCTTGGCAAGTAAGCCAATTTGATGAAATTTGGTAAGTTGTTTTCCCAATCTTCAATTCTGTCGGCAATGGCACTTTCTCCAAGACCGTAAGTTAAAACGGTTTTATGAAGAATAAACGGGCGATTAAAACGGTCTTTAAGTCTTGGTATGACTTCATTTCTCATCAAAGCTTTCATCTCATAAGGCACGCCTGGCATTGAAATAAAGACTTTGTTGTCTTTTTCAAACCACATTCCTGGTGCTGTGCCATACTGATTGTTAAGTGCTAAACATTTTGATGGCAAATAGGCTTGCGAGCGGTTGGCTTCTAAAATAGGATGACTTATATATTTTTCAAAAATATTTTCAACGTGTTCAAGTGTCTTTTGGTCTAAAACCAATTCGTCATTAAAATATTGGCAGAGTGTATGTTTTGTGATGTCGTCTTTGGTTGGTCCTAATCCACCAGTAGTAATGATAATATCGGCACGTGTTTCAGCATCTTTCAAAGCTTTTAGAATATGACTTTGTTCATCTTTTATGGATGTGATTTGTATAATTTCAATTCCTATTTTGTTGAGTTGTTGACCGAGAAATGCTGAATTGGTATCAACAATTTGACCGATTAATATCTCGTCGCCTATGGTTATAATTTCTGCGTACATTTATTTTACATTAACTTTAAAAACTGACTGATTTTCTATTTTTCCGATCAAAACATCATTTTCTTCAACTTTGCCTACTCCAGAAGGTGTTCCTGTAAAAATGATATCGCCTATTTTTAAAGTAAAAAACTGAGAGATATAAGCGATGAGTTCATCGATTTTCCAAAGCATTAATTTGGTATTGCCTTGTTGAACGATTTTGTTGTTTTTTAGTAAAGAAAAATTCAAATTATTTAAATCAAAATCTGATTTATCAAACCATTGTTGTCCGATAAGTGTTGCACCGTCAAAACCTTTAGCCTTTTCCCAAGGTAAGCCTTTAGTTTTGAGTTTTGATTGTAAATCTCGTGCTGTAAAGTCAATTCCCAATCCAAATTCTTGATAATATTTATGAGCAAATTTGGGCTGAATGTATTTGCCGAGTTTATTGATTTTGACTATAACCTCAACTTCGTGATGCACTTCATTTGAAAATTCAGGAATCACAAATGGATGCGATTTAGGTAAAACCGATGAATCTGGTTTAATAAAAATAACCGGATCATCGGGTTTTTCGTTTTCTAACTCGTTGATATGTTCGGTATAGTTTCGACCAATACAAATTATTTTCATATTGCTTTTAATTAAAACAGCTACAAATGTAAACCATGCATTAAGGATATTGACTTAAAATTAAGCTAAATCATAATTTGGGTTAAAAATCTTGTTTCAACTTTATAAATTATTACTTTTGTGCATCTAAAATTTTTTAAACAAAGATTATGAATCTTCACGAATATCAAGGTAAAGAAATACTCAGTAGTTTTGGTGTAAATATTCAACGCGGTATAGTAGCTACAACATCAGATGAAGCAGTAGAAGCAGCCAAAAAACTCACAGAAGAAACCGGTACGGGTTGGCATGTGATAAAAGCCCAAGTTCACGCTGGTGGTCGCGGTAAAGGCGGTGGTGTTAAGTTGGCTAAAAATCTTAAAGAAGTAAAGGAAATTGCCAATGAAATCATCGGCATGAACCTTGTCACGCCACAAACCTCTAAAGAAGGCAAAAAAGTAAATCAAGTTTTGATTACTGAAGATGTTTACTATCCAGGCGATAGTGAACCAGAAGAATATTATATGTCAGTTTTACTCGATCGTGCCAAAGGTAGGAATATGATTATGTATTCGCCTGAAGGTGGAATGGACATAGAAACTGTGGCTGAAAAAACACCAGATAAGATATTTACTGAAGTGATTGATCCTGCTACAGGCATTTTGCCGTTTCAAGCTCGAAAAATTGCTTTTAATTTAGATTTATCAGGTCAAGCTTTTAAAGAAATGTGCAAGTTTGTTACAAACCTATACAAAGCTTATGAAGGCTCAGATTCATCATTATTTGAAATTAATCCTGTGCTAAAAACCAGCGATGATAAAATAATGGCTGTAGATTCTAAAGTTACCATAGATGACAGTGCTTTGTTTAGACATAAAGATTATCAAGCGATGCGTGATATTAGAGAAGAAGACCCAACTGAAGTTGAAGCTAAAGAAGCTGGCTTGAGTTATGTCAATCTTGATGGTAACGTGGGTTGTATGGTAAATGGAGCGGGTTTAGCTATGGCAACAATGGATTTGATCAAACAAGCTGGTGGTGAACCTGCAAACTTCCTTGATGTTGGTGGCACAGCTGATGCTAAACGTGTTGAAGAAGCTTTCAGATTGATTCTTAAAGATGAAAAAGTTGAAGCGATATTAATCAATATTTTTGGCGGAATTGTACGTTGTGACCGTGTTGCAGAAGGTGTTGTAGAAGCTTACAAAAATCTTGGTGATAAAATCAATGTGCCAATCATTGTTAGGCTTCAAGGTACAAACGCTGACTTGGCTAAAGAATTAATTGACAATTCTGGCTTAAATGTAGAAAGTGCAGTTTTATTTCAAGAAGCTGCAGATAAAGTTCAAGAGGTGTTGAGTTAAAAATTTTACTTTATATGATATCAAAAAACCGTTTCAAACTTGGAACGGTTTTTTTTTATCAAAATTTATACTTTACTTTTGTAGCTTCTTTTTAAAAATATGACTAAAACAGAACTCTTAAACCTGTTCTCTAAAGCCAATTCGGTTCAGCCTATATTGTCTCAAATTAGGGAGCAAAATCCAAAGATATTTCAGCTTAAGAATTTGATTGGTTCATCAAAAAGTTTTTACACCATTGAACTATTCAAACAAGCCAATTTACCCTTTATTTTTATTTTGAAAGATAAAGAAACCGCAGCTTATCACCTTAATGAATTAGAAGATTTTTTAGGTCATGAAGAAGTGCTTTTTTATCCAAGTAGCTATCGCCGACCATATGAAATTGAAGAAACCGACAACGCCAATGTCTTGCTCAGAGCAGAAGTGCTTAACAGACTAAACTCTAGAAAAAAACCCGTTATCATCGTTACTTACCCTAATGCTTTATTTGAAAAAGTAGTTACTAAGAGCGAATTAAGCCGAAATACTTTAAAAATAAATCGCGGGGATCGATTAGATTTAGATTTTGTAAATGAAACTCTTTTTGAATACGACTTCAAACGCGTAGATTTTGTTACTAAACCTGGCGAATTTTCTGTGAGAGGTGGTATAATTGATATTTATTCCTTTAGCCATGACGAGCCTTATCGGATTGAATTTTTTGGTGATGAGATAGAAAGTATCAGAACTTTTGATATTGAGACTCAACTATCTAATCAAACCCATAGCAAGGCTTCAATTATGCCTAATGTTGAAAATAAATATGTGCAGGAAAAACGACAAAGTTTTTTGGAATATATCAAACAACAAAGTTTGATAATAACTGAAAATCCTGAATTGCTAAAAGCAGACTTGAATGAATTATTTAAAAAAGCTGAAAATAATTTCAAACAACTTTCTGAAAATGTTAGCTATTCCAAACCTTCAGAATTGTTTTGTCATGGAGATGAGTTGATAGCTCAACTTCAAAATTTCAATTGTATTCAATATCACAACCAAAATTTTTTAGGAGCTTCAGATAATTTTATTTTTACTTGCCATACTTCTCCTCAACCAGCTTTCAATAAAAAATTTGATTTACTGATTGATGATTTGGAAAAGCATCAAAAATCGGATTACACCAATGTAATTTGCTGCTTGAATCAACAACAAGCCCAACGTTTTCACGACATTTTTGAGGATATGCAGTTTACCAATTACCAAACTTTAGTCTTGGGCTTACACGAAGGTTTTATAGACCATAATAGTAAGTTGGTCTGTTATACCGATCATCAAATTTTTGAGCGTTACCACAAGTTTAAGCTTAAAAATAAATTCTCCAAACAACAAGCTATTACCTTAAAGGAGTTGACACAGCTTGAGCGTGGCGACTACGTGACACATATTGACCACGGTATTGGCAAATTTGGAGGTTTACAAAAAATAGAAGTAAATGGCAACACACAAGAAGCCATCAAATTGGTTTATGGCGAAGGAGATGTTTTATATCTAAACATTCACGCCTTACACAAAATTTCAAAATATAATGGCAAAGACGGTCAAGCCCCAAAAGTTTATAAACTTGGTAGTAAAGCTTGGAAAAAACTCAAACAAAAAACAAAAACCAGAGTTAAAAAAATCGCTTTCGACCTTATCAAACTTTACGCTAAGCGAAAATTAAAAAAAGGCTTTCAATTTGGACCAGACTCTTATTTGCAACACGAGTTAGAAGCTTCTTTTATTTATGAAGATACTCCAGACCAAAGTACAGCAACAGAAGCGGTAAAAAAAGACATGGAAAGCCAACAACCCATGGACAGACTTGTTTGTGGCGATGTAGGTTTTGGTAAAACTGAAGTTGCTATACGAGCTGCTTTTAAAGCTGTTGATAATGGAAAACAAGTTGCCGTTTTAGTGCCAACCACAATTTTGGCTTTTCAACATCACAAAACTTTTTCGGAACGTTTGAAAGACTTTCCTGTTACAATAGATTACATCAATCGATTTAAAACGGCAAAAGAAAAACGAGAGACGCTTTCAGATTTAAAATCAGGACAACTGGATATTATAATTGGCACACATCAATTGGTTAATAAAGCCGATTTTTTCAAAGATTTAGGTCTGTTAATTATCGATGAAGAACAAAAATTTGGTGTGGCCGTAAAAGACAAACTCAAAAATTTTAAAACTAATGTAGATACTTTAACCTTAACAGCAACACCAATTCCTAGAACCTTACAATTTAGCTTGATGGCTGCCAGAGATTTATCAACCATCACAACGCCACCGCCAAACCGTTATCCCATCGAAACTCGAGTTATTCGATTTTCTGAAGACGCCATTAGAGACGCCATTAATTATGAACTGCAACGTGGCGGTCAAGTCTTTTTTATACACAATCGAATAGAAAATATTAATGAAGTGGCAGGATTACTTCAACGTTTAGTGCCAGATGCTAAAATTGGAATTGGTCATGGTCAAATGGAAGGTAAAAAATTAGAACAATTGATGCTTAGTTTTATGAATAGTCAGTTTGATGTATTGGTATCAACAACTATCATTGAAAGTGGTCTTGATATTACCAATGCAAATACTATAATAATTAATAATGCAAATCATTTTGGCGTATCCGATTTACATCAAATGCGTGGTCGTGTTGGGAGAAGTAATAAAAAAGCATTTTGTTACCTCATCACACCAAGTCTTATCAATATGACACCTGATGCCAGAAAACGCATCACAGCATTAGAGCAATTTTCTGACTTGGGCAGTGGAATCAAAATTGCAATGAAAGACTTAGAAATTCGTGGAGCAGGCGATTTGCTTGGTGGTGAGCAAAGCGGATTTATCAATGAAATCGGATTTGATACTTACCAAAAAATACTTAATGAAGCCATAGAAGAACTCAAGGAAAATGAATTTAAAGATTTATATAAATCTGAAAATCAGAATGTAAACAAAGATTTTGTTAAAGATGTTCAAATAGACACTGATTTTGAAACACTTTTTCCAGACGATTATATCAACAACATCACCGAGAGGTTAAATCTTTATACTAAACTCAATGATATAAAAACATCAGATAAGTTAGAGTCATTTAAAGATGAACTCAAAGACCGTTTTGGTGACCTGCCTATTCAAGTAATAGATTTATTAGACAGTGTCAAGTTAAAATGGACTGCGGCTAAGGTTGGAATTGAAAAATTAGTCATCAAACAACATAAAATGATTGGTTATTTTATTGCTAACCAAGAATCATCTTTTTACCAAAGTAATCAATTTAGACAAGTTTTAGCTCAAATTCAACAAAGTCAAAATCAATTTATTTTGAAAGAAAAGAAAACAAGAAATGGTTTGAGATTGGTATTAAATTTTGGGCATATCGAAAATATTGAGCATGCTTTACAAAAAATCAATAAACTTACAAGTCCATAATTTTAACGGAAAAAATACATTTCATTTGTTTTTGGCATAGGAATTGGATTATTAAAGTAATCATTTTAAAAAAACGTATCAAGACAAGTTATATCTATCTTTATGAAGATTTGAGTAATTTTGATATGACATCATGACTAAAATTTAATTATGAGTAACAGAAAAATATTTAATATTGACAATTTGTCATCACAAGAATTTGACGAAGATGCAGAATTAATTCCGTTGATGACATCAGAAGATGAAGATGCAATCAATTCAGAAACCTTACCAGACGAATTGCCGATTTTGCCTTTAAAAAATACAGTACTATTTCCAGGAGTGGTAATACCTATAACTGCTGGCAGAGATAAATCAATCAAACTTATAAACAACGCTAATGCCACTAATAAAATTGTAGGTGTAGTCGCTCAAATTGATAACGAGGTAGAGGAACCTACTTTCAAAGACTTAAATAGGGTTGGTGTTGTTGCTAAAATACTTAGGGTTTTAAAAATGCCCGATGGTAATACGACTGTAATCATTCAAGGTAAAAAGAGATTTAAAATAGAACAGGTTGTAAGCGAAGAACCTTACATAAAAAGTAAAGTTTCAGAATTTTCAGAGGATTTAAGTGATATTGTTGAGGAAGAATTTACAACCATTATTGAAGAGTTAAAATCATTGGCTTTACGCATCATCAAAGAAAGTCCTAACATTCCTACAGAAGCTTCATTTGCAGTAAAAAATATAGAAAGTTCTTCCTTTCTTATCAATTTTATTTCTTCAAATATGAGTTTAGATGTTGATGAAAAACAAAAATTGTTAGAAATATCTAATCTTAAAGAACGGGCTTTAGCTACTCTAAAACAAATGAATGTAGAGTATCAAAAACTTGCATTAAGAAATGATATTCAATCTAAGGTACAAACTGACATCAATCAGCAACAACGAGAATATTTTTTGCACCAGCAAATGAAAACCATACAAGAAGAACTTGGAGGGGTTTCTCAGGAAAACGAAATTGAAGAGCTACAGAAAAAAGCCAAATCCAAAAAATGGTCTAAAGAGGTTTCTAAGCATTTTGATAAAGAATTGGCAAAATTAAGACGCATGAATCCTCAAGTCCCAGAGCATTCTATTCAACGTAATTATTTAGAGTTGCTTTTAGATTTACCATGGGATAATTTCAGCCAAGATAAATTTGATCTTAAAAAAGCACAAAGTGTACTTGACCGAGATCACTACGGCTTAGAAGATGTAAAAAGACGTATCATTGAATATTTGGCGGTTTTAAAATTGAGAAATGACATGAAATCGCCTATTCTTTGCTTATACGGACCACCTGGTGTAGGTAAAACGTCTTTAGGGAAGTCTATTGCTGAAGCAGTTGGGCGTAAATATGTGAGAGTTTCATTAGGTGGCTTACGCGATGAAGCTGAGATAAGAGGTCATAGAAAAACATATATTGGTGCTATGCCAGGTAGAATTGTTCAAAATATCAAAAAAGCTGGAACTTCTAATCCTGTTTTTGTTCTTGATGAAATAGACAAGTTAGCTCAAGGTATGCAAGGCGATCCTGCTTCAGCTTTACTTGAAGTGCTTGATCCAGAGCAAAATAATGATTTTTACGATAATTTTTTAGAAATGGGTTATGACCTTTCTAAGGTGATGTTTATTGCTACTGCAAATAATTTAGGTTCTATACAACCAGCTCTTAGAGATCGTATGGAAATCATAAATGTGAATGGTTACACAGTAGAAGAAAAAATTCAAATTGCCAAAAGACATCTTATCCCTAAACAAATTAAAGAACATGGTTTGAGCAAAGATCAAATAAAACTGCATAAACCAGAAATACAAAGCATTGTAGAAGGTTACACTAGAGAATCTGGCGTGCGTGGGCTAGAAAAACAAATAGCTAAGGTGGTTAGAGGGATTGCTAAAAAAATCGCATTAGAGGAAACCTATAATCCAGAATTAAGCAAAGATGACATTATAGAAATTTTAGGTGCACCCAAACTCAAAGCCAATTTATATGAAAACAACCAAGTCGCTGGAGTGGTAACTGGTCTTGCTTGGACGGCTGTTGGTGGTGATATTTTATTTATTGAATCTACACTTTCTAAAGGCAAAGGTCAATTAAACATTACAGGCAATTTAGGTAAAGTGATGAAAGAATCTGCAACCATTGCGATGGAATACATCAAATCTAATGCAGAAAAATTTAACATCAATCCTGACATTTTTGAAAAATACAACGTGCATATTCACGTGCCTGAAGGTGCTACACCAAAAGATGGTCCAAGTGCTGGTATCACTATGTTGACGAGTCTATTTTCTTTATTTACCCAAAGAAAAGTCAAACAAAAACTAGCAATGACTGGTGAAATCACCCTTAGAGGCAAAGTATTGCCCGTTGGTGGCTTAAAAGAAAAGATATTGGCAGCCAAACGTGCCAATATCAAAGATATTATCCTTTGTGAAGAAAACAAACGCGATATAGAGGAGATTAAAAAAGACTATATCAAAGGATTGCGTTTTCATTACGTCAGCGATATGTCTGAAGTTTTGGAAATTGCCATTACCAATCAAAAAGTTAAAAATGCTAAAGTATTGTAAAACTTTTTTTAAGACAATGATTTTAAAAATGTGAGAGAGCAAAATTGATAGAATTTGTCTTTTATGCTTTGGTCTATTTATATGAGATTAAATAGGATATCCTCATTCTTTTATAAACCACTTACAGGGAAGAAATTGAAATTATAGAAAATGGATAAATCCATTCACCATCGAATATTTGCAAACCATAGCCAATGCACAATCCTAAGCGTTTCAACGGTTTTAAATAGTTGGATTGGAGCCATTCTAATTATAACAACGTGAGTTCGATATAAATTTCAATAAAATATATTCATATAAAATACAGATATCTAATCATTTGTCATGTCGAAAGAGCGAAGCATGAGCGACGAGACATCTCAGTAGGATGAGATTCCTCCTCATGCTTCGTTCGAAATGACAAAATTTGCTAACAAAAAGATATAATCATCTGATTTACAGCTTTCAATATATCGAACTCAGGTTATAACAAATCCTAAATCTATAACTTTAAATTCTGACTTTCTGAGGAAACCCTAAATGAAACTGATTAATCAATCACGGACTAAATTAGCAATCTAATAGCTTTTTTGACCAAAAGTTCTATTCAAATGATAGCTTTATTTATATTTGTGCTATGAACCATTTTGTAGTATCCGCACGAAAATACAGACCAGATACTTTTGAAGAAGTTATCGGTCAAAAAGCAGTGACCAACACGCTAAAAAATGCTATTGACAATAATCACTTGGCACAAGCATTGCTATTCACTGGACCACGTGGAGTTGGCAAAACTTCCTGTGCCCGAATTTTAGCCAAAACAGTCAACCAAGTGTCTTCTGATAGTGAAACTTCTGATTATGCTTTTAATATTTTTGAATTAGATGCTGCTTCCAATAACTCGGTTGATGATATCAGAAATCTCAATGACCAAGTACGCATCCCACCACAAACTGGTAATTTTAAAGTTTACATCATTGATGAAGTACACATGCTTTCATCGGCTGCGTTTAATGCGTTTTTAAAAACTTTAGAAGAACCGCCAAAACACGCTATTTTTATTTTAGCCACAACCGAAAAACATAAAATTATTCCAACGATTTTATCTCGTTGTCAAGTGTTTGATTTTAAACGCATCACAGTTCAAGATATCCTAGAACACCTTAAAGAAATTGCTGCAAAAGAAGGCGTAGAAGCCGAAGATGAAGCTTTGCTAATCATTGCTCAAAAATCTGATGGAGCTATGCGAGATGCATTGTCAACTTACGATCGCGTGGTAAGTTATTGCGGTAATAAACTCACACGAAAGGCTGTTGCAGAAAATTTAAATATCCTTGATTTTGAAACTTTTTTACATGCCACCGATTTAATTCTAAAGGCTGATATACCTGGATTAGTTACCTATTTTAATGCAGTTATAGCCAAAGGATATGATGGTCAGCATTTCATCAGTGGTTTAGCGTCTCATTTTAGAGATCTTTTGGTCTGTAAAAATCCATCAACGATAGAGCTCCTTGATGTTGGAGATGAAGCTAAGAAAAAATACAAAGAGCAATCTGAAAATTTTAGCTTTCAACAATTATTAACATCTATAGATTTAGCAAATACATGTGATTTTAATTATAAATTAAGTCAAAATAAGCTACTACATGTAGAACTGTGTCTGATGAAACTAGCAAGTCAAGAGACGATTTTATCACAAAAAAAAAAGCCTAAATCCATAGCGTCTCCAGTTGTAGAAAAAAAATCAAAAAAATCTATAACCTCTGCAAAAAAAGACAAAACCCAAACTGATAACACTGAGAAAGTTAACAATACAACTGAGCAGAAAGAGCAAAAGCAAGAATCTGTTCAAAATGCAGCACCATTAAAAAAAAGTGCATTATCGCTTAAGTCAATTGAATTTAAGAAAAATCACGTTCAAAAAAATAAGAATAAACAAGTTGAGACAGAAATTTTAAATGAAAAATTTAGCCTTGATAGTCTAAAATCTGCTTGGATAAAATTTGCTGAAATTATAGACGATAGAGGAGAAAAATTACTCGCTTCTACTTTGCTATCTGATGTTCCAAAACTCAAGGATAATACCATTGAAATACAATTGCCAAATGAAACCATGAAAATTGATATTCAAAGGAATAAAGATCGTATTCTAAAATATTTAAAAAACACCTTAAGAAATTCGCATCTCGATCTTGTCATTCACGTGAGCCAATTTCAAGAGAAAAAATACTTGCATACCAATGAAGAAAAATACAAGTATTTTGTAGAAAAAAACCCAAACGTAGAATTGTTAAGAAAAAAACTCGATTTAGAATTTTAAAATATGTTAGGTTTAAAACTTCCAACAGACCCAAGATGGGCTAATATAGCTGAAAAAAACATAGAAGAAATTTTAATCGATCATGCCTATTGTGAGCAAAAAGCCGCATCAACAGCTATTTCGCTAATTGTCAGTTTTCCTGAATATGAAATGCTTGTTACCAAAATGACCGAACTCGCTCAAGAAGAAATGAGTCATTTCAAAATGGTTCATGATTTAATTAAAACCAAAAACATCACAATGGGTCGAGATAGAAAAGATTTATATGTTGTACAGCTACAAAAATTCTTTGAAAAAGGCGGTAGTCGAACCAACCAACTCATACATAGATTGCTTTATGCCGCACTCATCGAAGCAAGAAGTTGTGAGCGTTTTAGGCTATTGTCAGAAAATTTAAAAGATGAAAAACTAAGAGCCTTTTACAAAAAACTTATGATTTCTGAAGCCAATCATTACACCATGTTTCTTCAACTTGCTAGACATTATGGCGATAAAAATATTGTTGACCAAAAATGGCACAAATTGCTAAACTACGAAGCTGAAATAATGAAAAAGTTAGGTCAACATGAAAGTATTCATGGCTAATCTTTTGCATAGAAATCAAAAGCTTCATAGATTAATTTGTTTTCTACTTGACAATCCAAAACGTATTGCCCTATATTTTTGAGCAATACAAAATTGACTTTACCTTTGATATTTTTTTTGTCATATTTCATTAAATCAATGATTTGTGAAATTTCATCACGACCAAAATTTTGAGATATATAAAATCTTTTGACTAAGGATTTTAATTGATTCAATACACGTTTTGGGTAACCGAACATTTTATGAGAAATAAAAGTTTCTAAGACCAAACCTATTGCTATAGCTTCACCATGAAGCAAGTGTTTAGTTGGGTCAAGCGACAATCTGTAGGATTCTATAGCATGTCCTAAAGTATGACCATAATTCAAAATTTTTCTTATTCCTTTTTCTGATGTGTCTGCATCGACTATCATTTTTTTTATTTTAATAGATTCTTCCACGAGGTCTTTAATATTTTCACTATCAACTTTTTCTAAATCTAAACATTTATCAAAATACGTATGAGATTTTACATTGATTAAACCGTGTTTTATCATTTCAGCAAAACCACTTACCATTTGGTTATGAGGTAGTGTTTTCAAAAAAACTTGGTCTATTAAAATCATTTCAGGTTGTTTTATGACACCAATTTGATTTTTTAGATTTTTAAAATCAACGCCGTTTTTTCCGCCAATAGCTGCGTCAATCATACCTAACAATGTAGTTGGAATGTGCACAAAAGCAATTCCACGTCTAAAACATGAAGCTGTAAACCCACCAATATCTGTTATCACACCACCACCTAAGTTAATCAGTAAAGATTGCCTGTCAGCTCCATTATCAGAAAGGTTTTGCCATATAACTGAGCAGGTTTCAAGATTTTTATGCATTTCTCCAAAAGGAATCAATACGGTTTTAAAATTAAAGCTAACGCGATTTTTAAAATGATCTAAACAATGTGTTTTTGTGTTGTTATCAATCAACAAAAATACGCTTGAAACTGAGGCTGTTTTAACAAGTGTATCTAAGGTTTTATAAGCTTTTTTCTCAAATAAAATGCTCTTATCATCTATCATTATTTTATCAATTTTTAAGAAATGCAAATTAGTTAAATACACCTGACTTTTTGCGTCTTTTATTATTTATCTTTGAGGTAAATTTGACTGATATGATAGACACAAAAATTTTCAATAACACCAAAAGGGCTTTTATTTTAAAATCTGAAAAGGATTTAAAAAGGTCAATATTTATTTTTAAATTGATGAATATTCCTCTTTTGGTGCCTTTAGGTATTTTTTTTACAAAAATTGCCCTTAAGCTCCGGTTGCCGATAGAGTGGATAATAAAAAAAACAGTTTTTGAACAATTCTGTGGTGGCACAACTCAAAAAGACTGTTTACCTCTTATCAAACTCATGTATTCTAAACATGTTTATAGTGTTTTAGACTATTCAGTAGAAGGAAAAAGTGATGAAAAAGAATTTGAAAAAGCTGCAAAAACAAAAGCAGAAATCATAAAATTTGCCTCAGAACAAAAAGAAATACCTTTTGCAGTTGCCAAACCCACTGGTTTAGGTCGTTTTAAGATTTGGGAAAAAGTAAGTCAAAACGAAGAATTAAGCTCATCAGAACAATCAGAATGGAATCGCATCCAAAAACGAGTTAAAATGCTGTGCCAAACTGCAGCTGATTACAACACAAAACTTATGTTTGATGCAGAAGAAACATGGATGCAGAAAGCAGTTGACGATTTGATTGAAGAAATGATGAAAATTTACAACAGAGATAAGGCTATTATTTTTAATACTATTCAATGCTACAGATGGGACAGGTTAGCCTATCTCAAAGATATTCACGAAAGAGCTAAAAAAGAAAATTTTAAACTTGGATTTAAAATTGTTAGAGGTGCTTATATGGAAAAAGAAAACGCGAGAGCTAGAAGAAAAAGATACCAAACTCCAATATGTGAAGACAAGGAAGCTACAGATGTTAATTTTAATGCTATTATGTGCTATTGTATCGATAATATAGATGATATCGCTACTTTTATAGGTACTCATAACGAGGTTTCAACTTATATGGCTTTACAATTAATGTCTCAAAAAGGCTTAAAATTAGATGATGATCGTGTTTGGTTTGGTCAGCTTTATGGTATGAGTGATCACATAAGCTATAATCTTGGCGAAGAATGTTCAAACGCTATTAAGCTTGTTCCCTTTGGTCCAGTGAGAGACGTGGTGCCTTACTTGTTTAGAAGAGCTCAAGAAAATTCGTCTGTCCAAGGACAATCATCACGTGAGTTATCACTTTTGTTAGAAGAAAAAGAAAGGCGTAAAGGTCAATATGTGAAACGAGTGAATTAAATTTTAATGCCTCAACTCAAAACCTTTAGAAAAAATTATAACTTTACTATGATTTATATCTAAACAATTTGGATGATGAAGATTTTTTAGATCATAGATTGAATGCTAATTTAGATTGAGTTTATAATTACGTGAGTTCGATATAAATTCCAATAAAATATATTCATATAAAATACAGATATTTAATTATCTGTCATGTCGATAGAGCGAAGCATGAGGGACGAGATATCTCAGTAGGATTGGATTTCTCCTCATTCTTCGTTCGAAATGACAAAATTTGCTTACAAAAAGATGTAATCATCTGATTTATAGCTTTCAATAAATCGAACTCAGGTTATAATTTTTTTGAACCAATGCGTGAAAGTCAATTAAATAAAATAAAAACTATTGCTAACAGTCCAAAACAAAAATGCATAGATTTGTGTTGAAATGAGATTTAATTTTTTTTAGAAAATAAAATTTTAACCGAAAAACTTGTTCATTTTAAGTCGTACTTATGTTTTGTGTGAAATATTAAACAAACCTACTCACTGAAAACTATGGAAGTTACTTAATAAATTCTTATTTTTGGACATAAATTTGAAAACTTGAGTAGCTTTACATTATCAAATTCTGAAGTATTTTCGATTCTATTTAATGGCATATCAGAAGGAGCCTTAATCGTGAACAAACAACAACTAATCGTTGAGCTTAACGACTCAGCGGTGAAAATGTTTGGTTATGAAATTCATGAATTGAAAGGTCAACATATCAATATATTGATTCCACAAAAATTTCATCATAAACACGAAGCATACGTAAAATCTTTCATTAAAAAAAAAGAAAGTCGCCAAATGGGTGTTGGTCGAAATATTTTTGGTTTAACTAAATCAGGCAAAACCTTTCCCTTAGAAGCGGGCTTAAATCCTTTTGAAATTAAAGGTGAAAAATATGTGATGACGCTGATCACTGATATCAGCAAAAGAGTCGAAGCAGAACAAGAAATTTTAGATCTCAATGCATCGCTTGAAGAAAAAGTTCATAAACGCACCAAAGATCTCAAATCAAGTGTTGAAGAACTTTCAGAACTTAACGATTTACTGAAAGACGAAATTATGCGTAGAAAACAAGCCGAAGCTCGCATAAAAACAGCTCTTCAAAAAGAACGTGAACTCAATGATTTGAAAACCAAATTCTTATCCTTAGTCTCTCACGAGTTTAAAACACCCTTGAGCGGAATTTTGACATCTTCTACATTAGCCAAAAAATACACTCAGACTGAGCAACAGGAAAAGCGTGAAAAACACTTAAATACCATCAAAAATAAAGTGCATTATCTAACGAGTATTCTCAACGATTTTCTTTCAGTTGAGCGATTAGAAACAGGAAAATTCACCTATAAATTTGAACGCTTCAGTTTGTTAAATTTGATTAATGAAGTTGTTTATAATGCCAATGTAACTTTAAAAGCAGGTCAAATTATTAATTATCCTCAAGATTTACAAGATGTAGAATTGTATCAAGATAGGCATGTTTTAGAGCTGATTTTATCTAATTTGCTCAACAATGCAATAAAATATTCAAGAGAAGATACCACTATAACTTTAGATATTAATTTTGACGATAAATATTTAAAGTTTGATATTCAGGATCAAGGCATTGGTATTCCCGAAAAAGATCAACAACACATCTTTGAACGCTATTTTAGGGCAGAAAATGCTTTACTCAATCAAGGCACAGGTATTGGTTTAAACATCATTAAAGTTCATTTAGATAATTTAGGTGGAGATATTTATTTTGAAAGTCAAGAAAATAAAGGCTCTACATTTTTTATAAAACTTCCAATAAAACACGACAACTAATGGCTAAAAAAATACTATTGATAGAAGACGATATGACCGTAAGAGAAAATACGGCTGAAATACTTGAACTATCAGATTATGAAGTGCAAACAGCTTCCGATGGACTTAAAGGCGTAGAAGAAGCCAAACGTTTTAATCCCGACCTCATTGTTTGTGATATTATGATGCCTGAGTTGGATGGCTATGGAGTTTTAGAAATTTTGTCTAAAAATCCACAAACTCAGTACATTCCATTTATTTTTCTTTCTGCAAAAACCGACCATAAAGACATTAGAAAAGGTATGGATTTAGGTGCAGACGACTATTTGACTAAACCTTTTGAAGAAGATGAATTGATCAGTGCTATTGAAAGCCGGATTGCTAAAACGGCAATTCTTCAACAGCGACAAGACAATCAACAAAGTCATCCTAAATTAAGCAATTTTGAAGACCTTAAAAAACATTTAAAAAGTTATGAGCTTAAATCTTTTGAAACTTCAGAAGTGGTTTATGACAGCAATAAAGGCTCAAATTATTTTTATATGGTTGACAAAGGCGTTGTCAAAACCTATATGATTGATGAAAATGGCAAAGAATTGATAACTGCTCTATATAAAACTGACGATGTTTTTGGCGATTTTACATTTAAACACAACTCCTCAAAAGAAATAGCAGAATGCCTTGAGCCAACCGAGTTATATTGCATTCCTAAATCAGATTTTAAAAACTTTTTAGATGCCAATACAAAAATGCTTTATGACATTATTGATGTGCTAGACCATAATTTGCAAGACACTAAAAATCAGTTGCTTGATATGGCGTATAGCTCGGTAAAGCGTAAAACAGCACAAACTATTATTTTATTTACCGAACGACTTAAACGCAACAAACTAAGGCAAATCAGAATTTCACGTGCCGATTTGGCTGCAGTGGCTGGCATTGCTCAAGAAAGTTTGATAAGAACACTATCTAAATTAAAAAAAGAAGGCCTTATAGAAATTGAAGGTCGTAATATTAAAGTGTTAGATTTTGAAAAATTAGAGCAAATTTCTTAGTCTATTTTTTTAAAACTGACAAATATCATTTCACAACACCTGCTTTGACATTAGTTTTGTAACCTATACAGGAGTTTATGCAGGTTTTACTTCTTACTGATTTTTCTAAGAACGCCAAAATAACACAGGAATATGCCCTAAATTTTTTTGGCGAAGAAGATGTGCATTTTGTTTTATTTCACGCTATGAAACCTTGTAAAACATCGACTTGCAATGGGATTTGTGCAAAAAAAAGAGAGAGAAATTTACTCGAAAATGAACACAATTTAGAATCAAAACTGAAGCCAAATCATACGCTTTCAAAAGTTTTTATAAAAAATAATCTCGTAGATGCCGTTAGAAATTATATCGATAAAAACTCCGTGGATATGATTTTAATGGGAGGAAAAGGAAAAACTTCAGATGAAGATAGACAATTTGGAAAAAATACATTTGACATTGTTACTAAAATAAAATGTCCAATTCTCGTTGTATTTGAAAACTCTGTCATAAAAATTCCGAACCATATTGTGTTTCCTTTAGATTATGGAATTTCATTTCAATACAAATATTTTAAAACCATAAGTCAACTTGTTTTTTGGAAAAAAATAAATTTATCCATATTAGAAGTGCCAAACCGAATACTTAATAATTTGTTGTTTAAAAAAAACAATAAAGATAAAATAGCAAAAACTTTTAAGGAAATCAATTTTCAATTCAAGCCCATTCAATCCAAAGATGAAAAAGCGATTTATGAAGCTTGTTTAGATGCTGATATGATTATGTTTATGGCAAAAAATTTGAGTATAAGTAATCAAATATTTCAACAACTCAACACAAAAAACTTAAATCAACAAGCCCCGCTGTTAGTGCTTCATGCTTAAATTTTAAAAGTCACAATTGGTCGTTTAGCATGATTGACTAAATCTTCACTCAAACTTCCATTAATAAAATGTGCCAAACCTTTGCGACCATGCGTGCTTATACCGATTAAATCTGCATTGATTTTGTTGCCGTAATTTAAAATTCCCGTTTCAACATTGACATCATTATATACGCTAAATTGGTAGTCAGCTTCATCAATATTTTCAGTGAAACTTTTGAGTTTATCATCAATTTCATCAGTAGTGCTAAACTTACTCGCTGTATTGACCATCACTAACTCGATAGTTGTGTCGAGTTTGTTAGCAAAATCAATAGCTTTTTTAAATGTTGGAATCGATTCAGAGTCTAAATCTGTGGCAAAAACAAACTTTTTAACTTCAAATAATGGGATCTCTTTTTTAATCACCAAAACTGGAATTTCAGAATGGCGAACCACCTTTTCGGTATTCGAACCGATAAATATTTCCTTCAAGCCATCTGCACCACTTGAACCCATTATAATCACATCGCATTGGTGTTTTTTGCTAATTTCCATAATGCCATCAAAGGCTTCATGAAATTCAACAGTTTCATTAACTTTTATACCTTTTAGATAATCTTTTTTCATCACTTCATTAAACCTTTGATGAGCTAATTTCATAAAGAAAAGAGCTTCAGGTAAATCACCTGTACCTCTTGGTTGCGATGGGTCAATTAAATCAAGAGGCAACTCTAACATGTGCAAAAGAAAAATTTCACTATCAAAATTTTTAGCGATTTGTGCAGCAACTTTTAAAGCATTTTCTGCTTCGGGCGAGAAGTCTGTTGGGACGAGAATTTTTTTCATAAGATTAAGTTTAAAAATTGTTAATAAAACTACAAAAAAATATCTGAAACATAAAAGTTTTTTCAAATTGTAATTTAATTGTATATTTGCAAAAGATTAAGGGTAGAGGGGACATTTTGTCCCCTCTTTTTATAAATTTATGCAAGCAAAGGATATCATAGAACAGGCGATTTCAGCAATTTTTGAAGAAAGAACAGATTTATTTTTAGTCAATAAGCATATCTCTGACGGTCTAGATATCAATTTAACCATAGATGGAGATGAACTTGTAAATGTTTCAGATTGTATTTCAGTAAGTAGAAAAATAGAAGCTGCTCTCGATAGAGACTTGTATGACTTTTCTATCAAAGTTCAATCGCCTGGTGCTGATGAACCTTTGGTGGACAAAAGACAATACAAAAAACACATCGGTAGAAAATTGAAATTGAAAACCGACACAGAAAAAATTGAAGGCAAGTTAGTCGAAGTCAATGACAATGAAATCAGACTCACTTGGAAATCAAGAGAGAAAAAAACAAAAGGCAAAGGAAAAATAACCGTAGAACACGACAAAACTTTTCCTTTTGAAACCATAAAAGAAGCCAGTATCAAATTAATGTTTAATAAAAATTAAGATGGAAAATATTGATTTAATCAATTCGTTTTCAGAATTTAAAGATGATAAATTAATCGACCGTGTTACCTTAATGGGCATTCTTGAAGATGTATTTAGAAATGCACTAAAAAGAAAATACGGTGAAGATGACAACTTTGACATTATTATAAACCCAGACAAAGGTGATTTAGAAATATGGAGAAACAGAATTGTTGTTAACGACGGTGAAGTAGAAAATGAAAATCAAGAAATATCACTTTCAGATGCTCGAAAAATAGAACCCGACTTTGAAGTTGGAGAAGATGTTTCTGAAGAAGTTAAATTAGCCCATTTAGGACGACGTGCTATATTGGCATTAAGACAAAATTTGATTTCCAAAATTCACGAACACGATAGCACCAATACCTTTAAATATTTTGAAGACCTTATCGGTGAAATTTATACCGCAGAAGTGCATCACGTGAGAAGAAATATGGTTATCCTTCTTGACGATGATGGCAATGAACTAATTATTCCTAAAGAACACCAAATCCCTTCTGATTTTTACAGAAAAGGAGATAGCGTTAGAGGCGTGATTGAAAAAGTTGAACTCAAAGGGAATAAACCCATTATTGTGCTATCAAGAACATCTCCTAAGTTCTTAGAAAAACTTTTTGAACAAGAAATTCCAGAAGTTTTTGACGGTCTAATTACAGTAAAAGCCGCCGTTAGAATTCCTGGTGAAAAAGCCAAGGTTGCCGTAGATACCTATGATGATAGAATAGATCCCGTTGGTGCTTGTGTTGGCATGAAAGGCTCAAGAATACACGGTATTGTGAGAGAACTTGGCAACGAAAATATTGACGTTATTAATTATACAGACAATATTCATTTGTATATAACTCGAGCATTAAGCCCAGCAAAAGTCATGAACGTTAAGATTGATGAAGATAAAAAAATAGCAGAAGTTACCTTAAAACCAGAAGAAGTTTCTAAAGCTATTGGTCGTGGTGGACACAATATCAGATTAGCAGGCCGATTGACTGGATATGAAATTGAAGTTTTTAGAGACGGCGTAGAAGATGAAGATGTGGAATTGACTGAATTTTCTGATGAAATTGAAGATTGGGTCATTCAAGAATTCATAAAAATAGGATTAGATACAGCAAAAAGCATTTTAGAACAATCTGTTGAGGATTTAGTTAGACGAACAGACTTAGAAGAAGAAACTGTTTCTAATGTAGTAAAAATATTAAAAGAAGAGTTTGAAGATTAAGTATTTTAAATTAATCTTTGTATAATAGACAAGACAAAAGAATTTAGTAAACTCATTTATGGCTGAAGTCAAAAAAATTAGATTAAATAAAGTATTAAGAGAATTTAATGTTTCTTTAGATAGGGTTGTAGATTTCTTAAAATCAAAAGGTTATGAAATTGATGCAAGACCTACTACCAAAATATCTGATGAAATATATAACGTCTTATATGAAGAATTTGAAACGGATAAATCTAAACGAGTAGAATCCAAAGAAGTCAGCGAAGAGCTGAAAAAAGAAAAAGAAATGCTTCGTTTAGCCCGTGAAAAAGAACTTCAGCGAAAAAAAGAAAAAGAAGAAAAAGAACAGCTTGAAAAAGAACAACGTGAAAAAGAGCAAAAAGCGTTAGAAGAACAAAAAGCTGCAGAACAAAAAGAAAAAGACCAAGAAAGATTAAGAAGAGCTAAACTCTCTGGTCCTAAAACAGTAGGTAAAATTGATTTGGACAAGGATAAACCTAAGCCTAAAAAAAGTGCAACGGCAGACGATAAGAAATCTGCTGAAAACAAGAAAGATTCAAAAGAAAGTCAGAAACCAACACAGGCCAAACCAGATAAAACTTCTGATAACGAAGAGCTGAAAATAGAAAAACTTGAGACTAAATACACTAAACTTAAAGGCTTAAATGTAACAGGCGAAAAAATTGATCTTGATAAATTTAAAGAAAAGCCTAAGAAAAAAGACAACAAAAAAGCTTCTGATAATTCTAAGAAACGAAGAAGACGCAGAATTACCAAAAGTGACAATAAACCAAATTTTGACAAACGCAAAAGCTCTAAAGGAAATAGACCTAAACGCGTTACTAAAGAAGAACCTACAGAGGAAGAAGTACAAAAGCAAATAAAAGAAACTTTAGAAAAACTTCAAGGCAAATCCAAGAAAGGAAAAGGCGGTGCAAAATACAGAAAAGAAAAAAGAGAACAGCATCGTCAAAAATCACAACACGAACTCGATCAGCAAGAAAAAGACAGCAAAATACTCAAAGTTACTGAATTTGTTACCGTAAATGAAGTCGCAACTATGATGGGCGTTTCGGTAACCGAAATTATCTCTGCTTGTATGTCTCTCGGTATGATGGTAACGATGAATCAACGTCTTGATGCTGAAACACTCACCATTGTAGCAGAAGAATTTGGCTATGATGTAGAATTTGTAGATAGTGAAGAAGATAACAATATAGAACCCGAACAAGTCGATAAAGAAGAAGACCTTGAGCCAAGAGCACCTATCGTTACAGTTATGGGACATGTTGACCACGGTAAAACTTCTTTGTTAGATCATATTAGAGAAGAAAATGTAATTGCTGGTGAAAGTGGTGGAATCACTCAACATATTGGAGCTTATAGTGTTGAGCTTAATTCTAAACAAAAAATCACATTTTTAGACACACCTGGTCACGAAGCATTTACCGCTATGCGTGCAAGAGGTGCTAAAGTAACCGATATTGCTATTATCGTAATAGCAGCAGATGACGATGTGATGCCACAAACTAAAGAAGCTATTTCACATGCTCAAGCTGCGGGAGTGCCAATTATTTTTGCTATAAACAAAGTAGATTTACCGACAGCAAATCCAGAAAAAATTAAAGAATCTCTCGCCAATATGAATTTATTGGTTGAAGATTGGGGTGGAAGCATTCAATCTCATGATATTTCTGCTAAAGCAGGTGATGGCGTTGAAGATTTACTCGAAAAAGTACTTCTTGAAGCCGAGTTACTTGACCTAAAAGCTAATCCTAATAGACTAGCTCAAGGTACTGTTGTTGAAGCTTTCCTTGATAAAGGTAGAGGTTATGTCTCTACGGTTTTGGTGCAAACAGGAACTTTAAAAGTAGGAGATTATATTTTAGCTGGAACAACTTCTGGTAAAATTAAAGCTATGCAAGACGAGCGTGGCAACAAAGTTAAAGAAGCTGGACCTTCTACACCGGTTTCTGTACTTGGTTTAGATGGTGCTCCACAAGCAGGCGACACTTTTAAAGTAATGGAAGATGAAAGAGAAGCTAAAGAAATTGCCTCAAAACGAACTCAACTTTTACGAGAACAAAGTGTAAGAACTCAAAAACACATCACCCTTGATGAAATTGGTCGAAGAATAGCTCTTGGCGATTTCCAAGAACTCAATGTTATCCTAAAAGCGGATGTAGATGGCTCTGTTGAAGCCTTGTCTGATAGTTTACAAAAATTATCTACAGACGAAATTCAAGTCAATATTATCCATAAAGGCGTTGGAGCCATTACCGAAAGTGACGTCTTGCTCGCTTCTGCATCTGATGCGGTTATCATTGGCTTTAATGTCAGACCAGCGGGTTCAGCGGGCAATCTTGCTGATAAAGAAGAAATAGACATCAGAACCTATTCTATTATTTATGATGCTATAAATGATATTAAAGATGCTATGGAAGGCATGCTCTCACCTGAACTCAAAGAAGAAGTTACTGGTACTGCAGAAATCAGAGAAACCTTCAAGATTTCTAAAGTCGGAACCATTGCAGGTTGTATGGTAACTTCTGGTAAAGTATATAGAAAATCTAACATCAGACTTATTCGAGATGGCATTGTGATTCACACAGGTGAATTGGCAACTTTAAAACGTTTTAAAGATGATGTTAGAGAAGTTTCTAAAGGTTACGATTGCGGTATGCAAATCAAAAATTATAACGATATCAAAATAGGCGATATCATTGAAGCTTTTCAGGAAGTAGAGGTTAAGAAAACGCTTTAAAATAGAATTATACTATTTCAGAACCCATCAGAATCTGAAATGAGTTCTGATTGACAATATTTAATAGACCTCACAGGTTTCTAAAACCTGTGAGGTCTAAAATTATTTAGGGTTCGGCAATTATTGGAATTTTGAGATTGTTTTTTGCTTTATATCCCTTTTATAAAATCTCCAAACAAATCTTCAAATTGATTGCCTTGGTCAAAACGATGCTTGCTTAATTTTTTGTGAATGGTTAAAGCCCATAATACCATTTCCATATAAAAATATAAATCAGAGTCTTGTAGATTTTTAATATATTTTTGAACAAAGAGCTTTAATGGTTTTACTTTTGATAATTTCTCTTGATACAAGCTATCAGGGCTATCGTCTAAAATTTCTAAACTTTCATTTTCGGTAAACCACTTAATAATATCTTGGTATGGTTTTTTGTCTTCATCTTTTTCAAGCTTTTTAATTTCAGGAAAATACACATTATAAAGGCGTAATATAGCGGTGTCAATTAAACCTTGAGCAACATATTCTACGCCTTCTTGCTCGCCTTCATAGAGCAATTCTACTTTACCTGTTATGGCTGGTAAAATACCATTAAAATCAGCAAGTCTGATGTGAGTTTCTTTTTCATCGTTAATCATAGCTCGTCTTTCGGCTGTGCTGACCAGATTTTCGTAAGCACTGATGCTCAATCTTGCACTGATACCACTTTTGACATCTATATATTCACTTTTTCTAGCCTCAAAACTGATTTGTTCTAATAATAATTTTGCAATTTCAGAAACATGAATGTGATTTTGATTTTCTGAAATGTTGATTTCCTGTTGGGTAATATCTTTGGCAATCTCAATATTTTTAGGATAATGGGTCAATATTTGTGAACCAATTCTGTCTTTTAATGGCGTGACAATACTGCCTCTATTGGTATAATCTTCTGGATTGGCTGTAAATACAAATTGAATTTCCATCGGAAACCTAAACTTAAACCCTCTGATTTGCAAATCGCCTTCTTGCAAAATATTAAATAAAGCCACTTGAATTCTGGCTTGTAAATCTGGTAATTCATTGATGACAAATATACAACGGTTTGCACGTGGTATCATTCCAAAGTGAATCACGCGGTCGTCAGCGTAGCTCAGTTTTAGGTTAGCTGCTTTGATAGGGTCAATATCGCCAATTAAGTCGGCTACGCTAACATCTGGTGTGGCCAATTTTTCAGAAAACCTATCCTTGCGATGAAGCCATTCAATTGGAGTATCATCTTTGTGTTTTTCAATAATTTCTTGTGCATATCTTGAGATTGGCTGTAATGGATCATCGTTGATTTCTGAACCTTTAACAACTGGAATAAACTCATCTAATAAACCGATCAATTTACGAGCAATCATAGTTTTGGCTTGACCTCGTAACCCTAAAAGATTGATATTGTGTTTTGATAATATGGCACGTTCAACTTGTGGAATTACAGTGTTTTCATAACCAATTATGCCTTCAAAACTATTGACATTATTTTTTATATTTTTGATTAAGTTATTTCTCAATTCATCTTTTACAGATTGAGATTTGTAGCCTTTAGATTTAAGTTCACCTAAGGTTTTGATATTTTGTATATTCATATTATTATGTTCGTTTGTTTCTATTTTGTTCGTAATCTCTAAAAACCAATTCACCCAAACCTTTAAGTCCAGAATAGAAAGCTTTACCTTTATTTGATTTTGTAAACTGATCGACAAATTGTTGTAAATAAGGGTCAGAAGTAATCATAAAGGTGGTGATTGGGATATTGAGTTTTCTGGCTTGAGCTGCCATATTATAGCATTTTCCTGTAATAAATGGGTCAAGACCAGCACTGTTTTTATAATAGGTGCCATCGGCCATTTTTAAGCAACTGGGCTTACCATCGGTAATCATAAAGATTTGTTTGTTGGCTTGGCGTTTGCGTCTGAGCAAATCCATTGACAGTTGAAGTCCAGCTACAGTGTTGGTGTGATAAGGACCAACATTGAGATAAGGTAAATCTTTTATTTTTATAGGCCACGCATCATTCCCAAAAACAATGATGTCCAAAGAATCTTTTGGATATCTTGTGGTGATTAGTTCTGCGAGTGCCATAGCCACTTTTTTGGCAGGAGTAATGCGATCTTCACCATATAAAATCATACTGTGGCTGATGTCTATCATCAAAACTGTACTCATTTGTGTACGGTGATAGCTATCTTGAACCACCAAATCTTCTTCAGTGAGATTGAAGTTTGACAATCCTTGTCTGGATTGTGCGTTTTTAAAACTTTCTGTAAGTGAAATTCTATCTAAAGCATCACCAAATTCGTAAGCTCTTAAATCGCCTGAAGGTTCTCCGTGAAGACCTTTGATGTGAGTTTGATGTTGACCCGAAGCACTTTTTTTAAGTTTACCAAATATTTGTTCGAGTGCTCTTTTTCTAATGGCTTGTTCTGTTTTGTCAGTTATAGAAATTTTATTTCCACCATTGGGTTTTATATCTTCTTTGATGTAACCTTTTTTCTTTAAATCTTCTATAAAATCATCTATGGTGTAATCATCGGTTGTGAGATTATATTCTTTGTCTAAGGCTTTGAGCCAATCAATGGCTTCATCAAAATCACCAGAAGTGTAAGTGATGAGTTCTTTAAAAATATCGAATAATTTTTCAAATATCGATACATCTTCATCCTTGTATGCTTCAAATCTGTAACCGCTTTGTTTAAGTTTAAAATTCATATCACTAAAATAAAAGAATTCTATGGAAAGTGCTTATAAGCATTTGTTAAACTGTTGATAAATCCGTTAAGCTTGGTCTAAATATGATATTCTAAATTTAAAAATCAAGGTCAAACTTCTAATAAGCATCCATACAAAAAACGCAATCCAGATGGCGTAGAGTTTTAGTCCAAAGTAATCAGCTATGAGTAGAGTAGGGATAAAGCCTAAAAATGTTGCGATAATTAGAATATTTCTTAAAAACTTGGCTTCACCGAGACCTTTAAAAATACCATCAAAAACAAAGGCTAAAGCATTCACAGGTTGCATCAACAAAACCACCCAAAAGACTTGATAAAACAAACTTAACACCTCTTGGTCTTTGTTGAATATGAGTCCGATAGGTTGATATAAAATACTGCAAATCAAAATCAGAAAACCCGCAACGACAATGGCATATTTTGAAATATCAATGCTTAAATACCATAAAGATTTGTAGTTTTTTTCGCCGAGTAATTTACCGCCAATAGCATTTCCAGCATTAGCAAATCCATCTATAAAGAAGGAGAAAAACAACCAAATATTCATCAAAATACTTTGAGCGGCGATATAATTATTGCCGTATCCTGTGGCATAAGCATTGGCAAAATAGATGGCGACGTTTAAAGAAAGTGTTCTTAAAAATAAATTTAAACTCATCTTCACTAAAGGTTTGAGTAAAGGATTAATTTTAAAACTCAACTTAAGATGAAACGGTGTCTTTTTAAAAAAATAGTACAAAGCCATAATCAGCATAACTAATTGAGCAAATAAACTTGCTATAGCAGCACCAGCGAGATGAAAACCTTCAAAAACTCCATCAATACCATATACCAAAATATAGGTTAAAACCACATTCACTGCACCACCAGTTAAGCTACAACGCATAGCCCAAGAGGTGTTTTGTAAACCTCTAAACACGCCAAAAATGGCAAAAGTGACCAAGGTTAAAGGAAAGCCTAAAGCCCTGATGCGGTAATAAGATTTGGCATAGCTAAGAATTAAACCATCGGCTTGATATAATTTAAAAATATATTCTGCAAGTAGAGCTGTAATGGCGTAAATCAATAAACTCAACAGAAAATTTAAAGCAATGGTTTGCGGTACAAGCGTTTTTACAGCGTGTAGTCTTTTGGCTCCGAGATGTTGAGAAACCAAGGCAGAGATAGCGGTTTTGGTTTGAGCTAAAATCCAAATAATAGCACTTAAAAATGAACCGACCAAACCAACTGCTGCAAGAGCTTCAACAGGATTTTTTTCAACGTTACCTATAATAGCAATATCTGTTAGCGAAATAAGTGGCTCAGCTATACCTGCTATGATGGCTGGAATAGCAATTTTATTGATGTCTTTAAGGCTAACTTTTGATGCCATTTTACAAAATATCGTGTAAGCGTTCTAAAGCCATACCACGAGAAGCTTTGATAAGAATGTGAGCTTTTTTTATGGGGTGTTTTTGTAAATTTTGTTTTAAATTATCAAAGTTTTTAAACACTTCAAATTTATCAGAATCTAATGCTTCGTTAAAAATTTCACCACAGAATATCACTCTGTCGATATTGAGATCAGTAGCAAGCTTTGCTATATGCTGATGTTCTTCGAGTTGATTTTTACCCAACTCAAACATATCACCGAGAATAGCAACTTTATAGTCAGATTGGTAAGCGTCAAAACTTTTGAGAGCTACTTCCATACTTGAAGGGTTGGCGTTGTAAGCGTCTGAGATTAGAGTGTTGTAAGAAGTGATTTTAATTTGAGATCGATTGTCTTTGGCTTCAAAATTTTGAATGGCACTTTTAATTTTCAAAACTGGCACATCAAAATAATAGCCAATTCCAACCGCTGCAGCAATATTTTTGAAGTTGTATTCGCCAATTAATTTTGATTTAACACTAACACCTTCAAATTCAAGTTCTACAAAGGGATTAGCCGATTTAAAATAAATATTTAAGTCAGCGTGTTTAGCTTCGCCAAAACTATATATTTTTGCATTTCTGAGTTTCATCATTTGTTTTTTATCGTCAGCGTTAACAAATGCGAGTTTTTGATGCTTATTTAGAAAATCATAGAGTTCGCTTTTGCCTTTTATAACACCTTCAACACCGCCAAAACCTTCGAGATGGGCTTTGCCAAAATTGGTAATATAACCAAAATCAGGCTTTGCAATTTTAGATAAAAATGCAATTTCTTTTTGGTGATTAGCGCCCATTTCAATAATACCAATTTCTGTATTTTCATTTAATTTTAAAAGACTTAATGGTACACCGATGTGATTATTTAAGTTACCTTCAGTTGATTGTACATTAAATTTTTGTTCTAATACAGCATGAATCAGTCTTTTGGTGGTTGTTTTGCCATTGCTACCCGTTATGCCAATAATAGGAATTTGAAGAAAATCTCTATGAAAACTGGCCAAATCTTGAAGGGTTTTTAAAGAGTTGCTAACTTTAATTTTATGGGTCATATCTTTAAAGTCTTCATCGACTATGGCTTTTAATGCTCCTTTTTCAAGTGCTTCATCAGCATACTTATTCCCATTAAAATTGTGACCTTTTAATGCAACAAAAATTTCTTTAGGTTTTATTTGTCTGGTATCTGTGCAAATGCCATTGCTACTGAGATAGAGTTGATGAAGTTGTTTTAAATTCATGTTTAATAAATTGTAATCATAAAAAAAGCCCTAACTCAAAATTAGGGCTTTTTTTATTTTAAAACTTAATATTATTAGTTTCTAGTTTTTTGGTTAAGCAAAGGTGTTGAGCCAGACATAGACATAGCATTTCTAAACCCAATATAGTCTGTTGACATATCTTGAGGATAAAATCGTCTTTGGGCAGGATCTAACCAATAGGCTCTATCTCTCCAAGAACCACCTTTTATAACACGTATTTTGTTGTTGATAAGCGTAGTTCTGTTGTTGCTTTTGTCATATTCTCTAATGAGTTTTGTTGAATCAGCTTCAATTTTGTGTTTAGGTGAATTATACATTCTTTGGTCATCGGTTAATTCATTAGCTAAACCAAAATATCTTGACGACTGTTTGTCACCATCTCTAAAATCTATATTATCAGCTCTGTTAAACTGAGTTCTTAGATAAGTTTCTTTATCATCAATTGGTTCTTTTTTGATTTCACCAGGAAGACTTCTATAAACAATTTTCCCATCGCTTAAAGTATCGTATTGCACTTCGTTAGGATTTAAAATTTCAACGGTGCCATCTTCATTGATTACATATTTTGTATAAACATTACCTCTAAAATAATTGAAATCATTAAATTCATTATCAATTTTTGGTCTGTAAACATCAGCGACCCATTCTGCAACATTACCAGCCATATCATATAATCCGAAATCATTTGGTTCATAAGATTTTATAGGTGCGGTGTAAGAGGCATTATCGTCGCTCCAACCTGCAATTCCGCCATAATCACCAGCTCCTTGCTTAAAGTTAGCTTTTTGGTCTCCAATTGTCCTTTTGTTACCAGAACGGGTGTATTTTCCATCCCATGGATATTTTTTCTTTCCTCTATATGAATTGTATTCTCTTACAGACGATAGACCAAGTGCAGCAAACTCCCATTCTGCTTCTGTAGGTAATCTGTATTCTGCTGGTAGCAATACACCATCTTTTTTATTGACGAACTTTCCGCTTGTGCTATCTCTTTTTAATTTGTTTTGAGAAACTTTACCTCCTGTAAGGATTTCTTCATTACCACCATAGGCTTTTGTAGGAGCAGCAAGATAAGTTTCAGTAGAAAATGCTGGTACAGTATCGCTAATACTGTAGGTAATATCTTTTTTTGTATAGCCTTCTTCATCAAGTCTTCTTTCATTTACTCTATTTGTTCGCCATTCACTAAATTCTGTAGCTTGTATCCAATTTACACCAACCACTGGATATTTAGCATAAGATGGATGCCGGAGATAGTTCTTAACCATACTCTCGTTAAAACCAAGAGGATTTCTCCAAACTAATGTGTCTGGAAGAGCTCCTGAGTAGATGTTTTTATAATTTTGATTTGTAGGAGGAAATTTAGACTTTAACCAATACAAATACTGAAGATACATATTGTTGGTAACTTCAGTTTCGTCCATATAAAAAGATTGAACATGTTGTTGGGTTGGAATATTATTCCACTCGTGCATCACATCATCTCGAACTTGTCCCATAGTAAAAGTTCCACCTTTGATAGGTACAAGACCTGGACCAGGCGTATCGTCAACAAAGTCTTTAATAAACTTAGGTCCGCCTTTGCGACCAGTTATATCAACACCTGTAGCTCTTGATGTTTTGTCATAATTTCTTGTATTATTACATGAAATCAACAAAACACATAAGCACACAGAAATCATCAATCGAATTTTCTTTAAATCTGTCATATTTCTATAAAATTTCTAAAATAGGTTCGCAATATAATAATTAACGACGTATTAACAACAATATTTTATGCATTTAAGTTTTGAATAAAAAAAAACTTTACACATTAATAATACTACCTTTGATATATTTGCGTTTATGCTTTACACAAGGTTTAAATTGACTATGAAATTTAAATATTTATTGATTTTCTTTTTTAGTTCGACCTCTTTATTATTGGCTCAAAACAAAAGCTTCACTATCAATTGGTCACAAAAGAAAAACATATCTACACAACAAGATAAAACTATTCTTGTTTCAGCTTTTGATGACAAATATTTTTCATACGATTATCGAGAAAAAAAAATAATCTATTCCAGAACTTTAACCGGCTTGCCTAACGCTAATTATCAACTTTCAGATCTCCAATTTGAAACAGTGGATTCTCGATCTCTTGATCGCGTAGAAGCTTTTCAAAAAGAATTTGCATACGATCTAAATCTTTCTAAAGCCAGAGGTCAAAACACCATAACAATAAGCTTTAATCCTTATTTAAAGGAAAATGGTGTGGTAAAACGATTGGTATCTTATCAACTCGATATAAGCCAAAACAGAACTATCTCAAGTATAGCATCAAATATAGAATCAAATAGCATAAATGTTCAAAATTCTATTTTGGAACAAGGTAATTGGTTTAAATTTTATGTTGATAAAACTGGAGTTTATAAGCTAAGTCATAATTTTTTGTCTCAATTGGGGTTAGACTTGAATAATGCAAGTTCAGATGCGATTAAGATTTACAGTCACGGCGGAGCTATGTTGCCACTTCTCAATTCAGAAAATGAATACTATGATCCGCCTCAATTACCGATTCAAGTTTTTGACGGCGGTGATGGACGTTTTGATTCTGGTGATTTTATTTTAATGTATGCTGAATCAACCCAGGTTTGGAATGAAGAAAGTCAAACCCATATTAACGCTTATGCCGATAAAGCTTATTATTATGTAACTTTAAACAATGAAACTCCAAATCGCGTTCAGCCTCAACAAAGTTTGTCTGGCAATCCCGATGAAATCATCAACGAATTTGATGAATTTCAATTTCACGAAGTTGATGAAACAAGCTTGTCCTTAGTTGGAAGGCGTTGGTTTGGTGATAGATTTGATATTGAAACAGAAAAAGAATTTGGCTTTGAATTTAAAAACCTCATAACTTCAAAGCCTTTAAGATATGATATAAAGTTTGGTGCTATTTCTGAAGTTCAAAGTAGTTTTTCAATTTCAATAAATGGAAATGAAGTAAACACCATTAATATTGGCCCAGTAGGTGACGACTTGCCTTCAAATGGTAATGACATAATCAGTCAAACTAATGTCAACTCTGACTCTGTAACTGTAAAATTAACCTACAATAAAAATGGCAATCCAGCAGCAAGAGGTTTTTTGGATTATATAAGATTAAGAGCTAAGAGAGAATTAAGAGCTGACAATGAGCAATTTCAATTTCAAAATCTAGAAATAAGCCCTAATGCCAATGTGATACAATATAATTTAGTTAATGCATCAAACATCTCCCAAGTCTGGAAAATCAATGGCTTGACAGATATTTCAACATACCAAAATACAGATGCAAACGAAAATTTTTCTTATGTAACTTCACATGATCAAAATTCTAAATTTATAGCGATTTCACCTGATGATTATTTTCAACCTTTGATTGATGAATCTAATAAAATTGTCAATAACCAAAATTTAAAAGGAACTATTTTTGATGATAATCAAGGTAATTTTCAAGATGTAGATTACATTATTATTGCTAGAAATGATTTTCTCTCTCACGCCAACCGACTTGCAAACTTTAGACGAAACCAAAATGGACTCAACGTAAAAGTCGTTGATTTGCAATCAATTTATACTGAATTTTCTTCAGGAAAACCAGATATTGTTGCCATAAGAAATTTTCTTAAATATGTTTACGATAATGCATCATCTCAAGAAAATAGACTAAAATATTTATGCTTGATAGGAGATGCATCAGTTGATTATAAAAACAGATTGCAAGGCAATAACAATATCTTGCCTACTTTTCAAAGTTACAACAGCTTTGCAACCACGGTATCTTCATTTATGTCTGATGATTTCTATACTATGATGGATGCTAACGAAGGCGATATGAATTCTGCTAACAAAATGGATTTTGCCGTTGGAAGAATTGTTGTAGATACCCAGCAACAAGCAAGAGAAGCTATTGACAAAATTATGGATTATGAAACTAGACCTTCTTATGATAATTGGCGAAACAACTTTATATTAGTGTCTGATGATGTTGATCAAAATTGGGAATATGCAGCTATTGAAGTTAATCTCGATAATTTGGGTGATGAAATTTCAGAAAATAAACCCAACATTAATGTCAAAAAAATACATAGTGATGCTTTTCAACAACAGTCTTCTGCTGGTGGCGATCGCTATCCTAAAGTCAATGCTGCAATTTCAGATCAAGTTGAAGTAGGAGCAACTGTTTTAAACTATTTTGGTCACGGTGGTGAAGATGGTTTGGCACAAGAGCGAATTGTTACTCAATCCAACGTTGAGTCTTGGCAAAACCCTAATCGCTATAATGTATTTTTAACGGTAACATGTGAGTTTACCAGATTTGATAATCCTTTAAGAATAACGGCTGGCGAACTTTCTTATCGCAATCCGCAAGGTGGTCCAGTAAGTATGATTAGCACAACACGAGCCATTTCTGTCAGTGATGGTGTAAGTTTTAATCGAGAATTGGCACCATTTTTATTTGATTATGATGAAAACAGAATCTCTGTTGGTGAAGCTGTAAGATTGGCTAAAAATATTTTAGGAACAAACGGACGCCGAATTGTATTTTACATTGGCGATCCCGCTTTACATATACCATTTCCAAAACCGAATGTGCGTTTAACCCATATAAATGATACGCCTTTGAACCAATTTACTGACACTTTAAAAGCTTTAAGTCAAAATAAATTTTCAGGTGAAATTGTCGATGACAGCGGTAATATAATATCCAACTATAATGGTGTTGTTTCTACAACTTTGTTTGACAAGCGTATTCAACGCTCTACTCTAGCAAATGACAACACCACAAACTCGCAAGGAGAGCTTTTGATAATGGATTTTACAACCTTAGGCGAAGTTCTTTTTAGTGGTCAAGCCAGTGTAAATAACGGTAAATTTGATATTGAATTTGTATTACCTAAAGATACTCAAATTCCTGTAGGAAACGGAAGAGTAAGTTTTTATGCCTTGAGAAACAATGTGCTAGAAGATCAATCTGGATATAGTAACGATATCTTAATTGGTGATATCAACGAAAATGCACCCGAAGATAACCAAGGGCCACAAATTCAATTGTTTATGAATGATGAGTCTTTTGTTGATGGAGAAATTACTGACAATGCTCCGTTTTTGATATCTAAACTACAAGATGAAAATGGTATCAACACCGCTGGTGGTATAGGTCATGATATTATTGCTTATTTGGATGGCGACGAATCTAACCCCATGGTGCTCAATGAATTTTACAAAGCTGATGTTGATGATTTTACTTCAGGAGAAGTTGTTTATAAACTCAGAGATTTAGAAGATGGGCTGCATACCTTAAGCTTTAAAGCTTGGGATGTTTACAACAATTCATCAACTGCCGATATTCAATTTAGAGTTGCTTCTTCTGATGGGTTAGATATTACCAGAGTTTTAAATTATCCAAATCCATTTGTCAATTATACTGAATTTTGGTTTCATCACAACCAACCTTTTGTGCCTTTAAATGTTCAAGTTCAGGTATTTACAGTTACAGGAAAAGTTGTTTGGACACACAATGAAACCATTACAACCGATAGTTTTCTTGCCCGAGAAATCACATGGGATGGACGTGATGATTTTGGAGACCAAATTGGTAAAGGGGTTTATGTTTATAAATTGACGGTTGAATCGCCTAATATCAATAAAAAAGTAGAAAAATTTGAAAAACTCGTTAAGCTATAGCTACATAATTATATATTTGCCTTAATTTTTATTTTATGAAATACAAACATTTTTTTATAGTTCTTTTATCTTTAGGAACAATTTCAAAATCTTTTTCACAAGAAGAACCACGACGAGTCATTACAACTGCTGTACCGTTTTTATTAATTGCTGGAGATGCACGATCATCTGGTATGGGTGACCAAGGTATTGCAACGCCAGTTGATGCCTTTTCTCAACAGTGGAATCCAGCCAAATATGCATTCTCTGAAACGCGTTCGGGTTTTGGTTTAGGCTATACGCCTTATTTAAGAGAATTGGTTACAGATATTAATTTAGGTCAATTGTCATATTTTAATCGAATCAATCAAAGAAGTGCTTTTGCAGGAAGTATTCGATTTTTTGGTTTAGGTGGCGTAGAATTACGAGAAACAGCAGACCAAGTCCCACGTGAGGTTGAGCCTAACGAATTTGCAGTAGATTTGAGTTATGCCTTAAGATTAAACGAAAAATTTTCTATGGCTGTTACTGGTAAATTTATTCGGTCAGACCAAAAAATACCTGGTTTAGGTGGTGATGCGACTGCAGCTAATACTTTTGCTGCTGATATTTCTGCCTTTTATCGGGGAGAAGAAGTGTTTTATAATAATTTTAATGGCCGTTGGCGTTTTGGTGGTGCTATACAAAATATAGGACCCAAAATTAAATTTGATGATGCCGGACAAGAGAACTTTTTACCAACCAATTTAAAACTTGGTGCAGGTCATGATTTTATTTTAGACCCATCAAATACTATCGGTTTGTATGTAGAATTCAATAAATTGTTGGTGCCAACTCCAAGTGATTCTAATGGTGACGGAGTTATCAATAGAGAAGATGATTGGGCTAACGAAGGTGAGTTTTCTGCAATTTTCAGCTCTTTTGGTGATGCACCTGATGGATTTTCAGAAGAACTTAAAGAGGTAACTTGGGCCATTGGAGCAGAATATTGGTATGAAGATAGTTTTGCTTTTAGAGTTGGTTACTTTAACGAATCTGAAGAAAAAGGTTTTAGACAGTTTTTGACGCTTGGTGCTGGTTTTAAATATTCTTCTATCAATATTGATGCGTCTTATTTGTTTTCAACAACACCAGTTCAAAATCCTTTAGAAGGCACTTTAAGATTTTCATTAACTTTTAATATAGGTGATAATGCTTATATTGAATACTAAAATAAGCTTTGATGCCAAGTTCTTCTAAAATAATCACTACAGTTTATGAATTTGAAAGCATAGCTGAATGTAATTCTGAAATTCAAGAATTGATGAGCAATGCAGTTACGGCTCGAAATAAAGCTTACGCACCGTACTCTCAATTTCAGGTTGGAGCAGCAATTTTATTAGAAAATGGAGAAATCATAATGGGTAGCAATCAAGAAAATGCTTCATATCCCTCAGGTTTGTGTGCAGAACGTACAGCTATATTTTATGCTGCATCAAAATACCCAAATCAAAAAATTAAATCTATAGCTATTTCAGCAAGTGGTATTCGCAAAGACAATCTACAACCCGTTCCGCCATGTGGAGCTTGTCGGCAAGCTATTGCTGAATATGAGCAAAAACAAAAATCTCCCATAGCCGTCTATTTTATGGGAAAATCAGGTCAAGTTAAAATGGTTGAATCTTTGTTATCTTTATTGCCTCTATCGTTTTCTGAAGATTACTTGAAGTAGTTGATTATACATTCTATCTGTCTAAAAATTAAAATTATAACTCAATTAGATATTTCATTTTATAGATATTTCATTTTAATTGTCTTTGTCTTTCTTTTTCTTACCACCTAGTAAGCCACCAAGCACGTCTTTTATGGTTTCTTCAGCTTTGTTACCGCCTTGAGCTGTGCTGTCTTGAGCTATGC
Source organism: Psychroflexus sp. MBR-150 (assembly GCF_053628795.1). NCBI lineage: Bacteria > Pseudomonadati > Bacteroidota > Flavobacteriia > Flavobacteriales > Flavobacteriaceae > Psychroflexus > Psychroflexus sp. MBR-150. Next base: position 6,495 of record NZ_JBRJHB010000018.1, on the reverse strand, counting down.
TGTCTTGAGCTTTGTCATTAGAATTTCCATGAAGTAGATTTTTAATTTGTTCACTGGCTTTATCAGTAAGCTCATCTTTCTGACTTTGAATGATTTGGTTGGTTAAACTGCTGACAGCAGATTGCATATTAATGTTGAAATCAGGTTGTTTTAAATTTCCAGTAATATTAATTGGTAAGTCAACTTTCATATTGTTCATTTCGGTATTGCTTAGCTTAGCGAGTTGACTACCGATTTCATTACCAAAATATTTTGCAGGTAATTTGAGATTTACGGCGTAATCCATCACATTATTAAGGCTGTGACTGCCTTGTAAGTTAACTTCTATGTCATCAATTTTAAATTTGACAGGATTTACATTTACCGCACCGTTTTGAAACTTAAAAGTTGTTACTACATCTTTTAATTTTAAATTGTTCAAATCAATAATATTTAATTTGCTGTTTAAAGAGTTGGTTAAAGGCATTTTGCTGGGTTCAACTTTAGCTTGAATAATATTAGCTAAACCGTTGCCATTTAACGTAGATAGAATAGGAGACAAGCCTTGTGTCATATCACCTGAAAAATCAAATTCTGTGGTAATTTTACCGACTAAAGATTTTAAAATAGGCGTAAAACCTTTGAGCATTTCTACATCTTGCATTGAAGTGGCAATATCAATGTTTTGCAATTGAAGTTTCATCCCAAAAGTTGGTGTTTTAGACTTCGTGCTAACGTTTCCATCAACTAAAACTTGACCTCCAAATAAATCCGCTTGAATTTTATTTAAACTTGCTTTTTGGTCTTTTATAGTGAGTTGACCTTTAGCATTTTTTAAATTATAATTGTCGTAAACCACTTCATTTGCTGTAAAATCTAAGCTTAAATCTAACTGACTTGGAATTTTTATGGCTTCTTCTGTTTTGCTGTTTTCATCAGGTGTTTTGTTTTTAGCACCAGAAGATTTTGTGTCTTCTTCAGCAGTTGCTGTCATAAAATCATTGACATTAAATTTGTTTGAACTGGTTTTAAATTGACCTTTTAAGTCTTCTTTAGAAAACAAATAACCCATTAGGTTTTTTAATTGACCTTGTGCTTGAAGATCGGTTTGACCCGTTTTCATTTTAAATTGAGACAACTCTGCATTACCACCTTTAAAGTTGACCAAAGCTGTTTGGATTTCAAACGGATTGGCTAATTCTTCAGAAGAATATTTAAAACTGCTCAATTCTATTCGACCTTTGCTTTTGATATTTTGATATTGTTTGTTTTCAATACTATTCATATCAAAATGGGTTTCAAAATCTGCATTTAAAATACCGTTTAAATCTAACTTAGCATCTATAGGATAGGCTTGACTTAAATTGCTCAAATTGATTTTGCCTTTTGCAGTGATATCAACTTTCATATTTTCGGTTAGATTTTTAAAATTTGCCACACCAGAAAATCTATCTTTATCAATTCTAAAATCAATAGTATTGATATCTATAGCAGTATCTTCAACAAGTCCAGTTTCGTTTATAAGTTTAAGGTCTATATTGATGTTTTCAACTTTTTTGGGTAAATTTTTATATTGAAATTGTGCATTTTTACTGTTTAATGTGATTGTCATTTTAGGAATATGCGTGTCGTCAATCACACCGAACAGGCGACCATCTAAATTAAATTCGCCTTGTGTTGACATTCCGTCAAGATTTCCCGCATATTCTTCAGGTACTAAAGCCAAGAGATTTTTGAAATCAGAATCAGGTGTTGTAAAATTGATGTCTAATTCTTGGTTATCATCATTGACTTGAACAAATCCATCAAATTTTAAAGGAAGTTGATTGACTAAAGCTTTATTGTCTTTAAATGAAAATCGCATTTGGTCTAAATCCATTGCCAAATCTGCATCCAATACAATTTTATTTTGATTGAGATAAGCCGTGCTATCATAAACAAAAGATATTTTTGAATCGGTTTGTGTAGATAAGACGAATGTGTTTTTTGAAAAATCACCTTGACCAGAATGATTAAAATCTTCTAAAGTCAACTTCATAGCATCAGCATCTTGATAGATGATTTTAGAGTCAGAAATATCGTAAGCACTTAGTTCTAAATTAAATCCTTCATCTGCTGAAGAATTGCTTGTAGATTCTCTATCTTTAGATTCAGTTGGTTTTTGAATATCGTAATTGGCAATACCATCTTTATTGGTTTTAATGTTAACAACCGCTTTGTTGATTGAGATGCCATCAACTTTTATGTTGCTTGTGTCAAAAATTTCAAACAAGCCCATTTTAAGTTCAAAATTTTGGGCATAAAATAAAGTATCACCTTCAAAAGGTTTGTTGTTGATAACTGAAATATTTTCTAAACCAACTTTAGCGTTAGGAAAATTAGACAATAAACTTAAGTTAAGTGCCGACCATTCTACTTGTGCATTGACGTTTTTGTTGATGCTTTTTTTGATGCTTTGTTCAATTTGGTTTTGAAATAAAAAAGGTGCTATCAACAAAATTAATACCAAAACAAGTATGACTATTCCTATGATTTTAAGTGCTTTTTTCATAATTCTAATTTGTAATACAAATATCGATGTTAGAATTTTAAATTTTATTTATATAATGTTAATAGTCGGATAAATAACTTCAATAACTTTGTAAATATTTATTTGAAATTGGTTGTAGTTCAGATTTTGCAACCTAAAAATTTTACCTAAAAATACAATTTCTTATCAATATTAAAAGTTAATATATCTCATTGTTGAATTTTTCCATATTTGAACCTAAAAATAATAGAATTATCAATCAGAAAATGTTAGGGTTAATGTTAACTCAATCGTGAAAAAGGGATAATAAATATTTGATTACATTTGAAATTTATAATTTGTTTGCTTCAAAAGATAATGAACTTGAAGGCTATTTTTTTCTTATTGTTGTTTTTTGGTTTTTACAGTTCCATTTTTGCACAAGTAAAAGAAGAACAACAAGACTCTTCGATGTACCAGAACATCGAAAAATATTCAAAAAAAACTAAGTCCACTAAGTTTTTACATAAACTTATTTTTAAACCAACCACCAAAAGAAGAAGCAATCAAACGACTCAAAATGAAAAGGAAAATTATGCTAATTATGAAGGTAAAATCATTAGGAAAATAACTATTGAAACGCACGATCCATTTGGATATTCTTTTAAAGATTCTATCCAAACCGACAACACTTGGCTTGAAAAAACAGGAAATAACATGCATGTCAAATCAAAGCAAGGAACGATTAACGATCTTTTGCTCATCAAAGAAAAAATTCCTTTAGATATTATTAAACTTAAGGAGTCAGAGCGTTTAGTCCGTGCTCAGAATTATATCAGAAATGTTGAAATTACAATAAAAAACAGTGCTAATTCCAAAGACTCTATTGATGTATTTGTGGATGTACTTGATTCATGGAGTTTGATACCTTCTGTATCGTTATCAACGGATAAAAATAAAATAAGATTGAAAGAACGCAATTTTTTAGGTCTAGGTCATGAATTTAATAACCAATATTCTCATAGAATGAGTGATAGCAAAAGCGGATACGACATCCGATATACGGTTCCTAATTTTAAAAATTCTTATATCAATACTTCAATTGGCTATAATATTGACTTAGATGATTATTATGGAAAATTTTTTGATGTTTCCCGTCGGTTTTACTCACCGTTAACCAAATGGGCAGGAGGTATTTATCTAGATGAGCAGTTTCGACATGCCCCTTTTATAGAAGAAGATTCAATTACAAACACAAACAGTCAAAATATCAAATACCAATCTTTGGATGTTTGGGGAGGTTATTCTTTTCAGATTTTCAAAGGATCTTCTGTCAGGGAACGTACAACCAATCTTATAACTTCAGGACGATTGCTACGCTTAGATTACAAACAAGGTCCTACGGTTGAATTTGACAGCATTGGCTATTTTAGTGATGAAACATTTGCCCTCAGCACAATTGGTGTTTCTTCCAGACAGTTTGTCCAAGATGCATACATTTTTCGCGATGGAATCATAGAGGACGTTCCCATAGGAACTATTTATGCCACTACATTTGGATATCAACGAAAGTACGAATCAGACAGATTATATTTGGGTGCTAAAATCTCACATGGTCGTTATTTCAACTGGGGATATTTGAGCACAAGTTTTGAATACGGCACATTTGTTAAAAAACAACAGACCGAGCAAACAGCTTATTCGTTTCAAGCCAATTATTTCACAAACCTGATTTCATTGGGTGAAAACTGGAAAATGCGTCAGTTTATTAAACCCCAAGTATTAATTGGAATCAACCGATTGAACTCAATTGGCGACCGATTAACCATTGATGAATACAATCCATATCAAGATGTGTACGGCGATCAGGCTCAACGTAAAAACAATGCTGGAATTCCAGGTTTTTCCAGTAATCTTGTGGGGACAAAAAAAATTGTGCTATCACTCCAAACACAGTTTTATTCACCTTGGGCAGTACTTGGCTTTCGTTTTAACCCTTTTGTGAATATTACAACAGCACTTCTGGGCAATGAAGACGTAAGTATTACAAAAAGCCGATTGTATTCTGCATTTCGTGTTGGTTTTGTTATCAGAAACGATTTCTTGGTCTTTAATTCCTTTCAGTTATCATTCTCTTATTACCCAATTATTCCTGGAAAAGGAAACCATATTTTTAATACTAATTCCTTTGATACAGAGGATTTCGGATTTCAGAATTTTGAACTGGGCAAACCAACACCTATTTGGTATAATTAGATTTGTAATCTTAGAAAAATTTTGATTTATGATGAATATCAATGTTTGGTTTCTAAAAACTTAGTGAATCAGCATATTCCCACGAGCAACTATATGTTATTTATGATTTTGAATCCAATTATTTTAAGGCAATGCATTCATCACATCTTGGTGTTCTTGACTCATCTCTACCAATTTAGGCCAAATGATATCCGTAAATTGATTGAGTACAGGATAAGTTATCGATTGCTCTAAAGTCTCTTCAGACACCATTTCAACTTGCTCGTTGATCACATTAAAAAGTAACAGCAAAATACTTAAAAGTAAACCAAATTTAAGCAAACCAAATAAACCACCTATCAGTTTATTAAAAAAGCTTAAAGCCACAAAATCAATAAGTTTTGTGATGAGTTTACCGATGAGAGAAACAATGATAACAATGACTATAAAACTTAGCAAAAAGGTAGTAATTCTTAAATATTCATCGTCCCATTCTAGCCATTGCCCAATATATAAGCCATGTTCTTTTGATAAATAAAACGCACCAACAATGCCAAGTATTAAACCCAATAAAGCGGTTAATTCTAACACAAAACCTTTTTTAAAGCCTTTGTAAAAACCAAGAATAAGAATGATGCCGATGATAATGTCTATCAGATTCATGGCGTAAATATAGAGAAGATTTATTCAAAATATCCTATCTTTAAACCATAGTTTAGCATTCACAGACTCAACAAATATTTTTTATGAAAAAAACTTTTATTTTATCTCTCGTCATCAGTCTTCTATTTTGGGCTTGTCAAAGTCCAACTCAAGACTCCAAATCTGAAAACAAACAACAAAGTAGTAAACCAGAAAATCCTATTGCCATCGTTATTCACGGCGGAGCAGGATATATGGCACAAAGTAATATGAGTGAAGAAAAGCAAAATCTTTATAAAGCTAAATTAGACGAAGCTATTTCTACAGGACATGAGATTTTGGTAAAAGGAGGATCAGCGTTGGAAGCTGTACAACGAACCATCAATATTTTGGAAGATTCACCCTTGTTTAATGCTGGCAGAGGTGCGGTGTTTAATCATGAAGGCTACAACGAACTCGACGCGTCTATCATGGATGGCAAAACTCAAAATGCTGGAGCTGTGGCTGGCGTTACTCGTATCAAAAATCCCATAAATTTAGCTTACGAAGTTATGGTCAATTCTAAACACGTGTTGTTGTCTGGTAGTGGTGCGGAAAATTTCGCTAAAGGGCGAGGATTTAAAATGATGGACTCAGCTTATTTTGCTACGCCAAGTCGTTTACAAGCCCTAAAACGAGCCAAAAATAAAACAGCTCTACTCAACTGGGAAAACCAAAAATTTGGCACTGTTGGCTGTGTGGCTTTGGATAAAGATGGCAATATTGCAGCAGGAACTTCAACGGGCGGTATGACCAATAAACGTTGGAAGAGAATAGGGGATTCGCCCATTATCGGTGCAGGAACTTACGCTAATAATGCGACTTGTGGCGTGTCTTCAACAGGTCATGGTGAGTATTTTATCAGACTGGCAGTAGCTCACGATATCTCTGCCCAAATGCTTTATAAAAAAGTGAGCTTGCAAGAAGCGGCTGAAGATGTGATTTTTAACAAATTAGAAAATCTTGGTGGCGATGGTGGAATTATCGCTTTAGATAAAGATGGTAATATTTCTATGGTGTTTAATACTTCTGGTATGTTTAGAGCATCAATCGATAAAAATGGGAAAAAGGAAGTTTTAATTTTTAAGGAG
>NZ_JBRJHB010000017.1:0-45096 GCF_053628795.1 Psychroflexus sp. MBR-150 | reverse complement strand
ACGTCATAAACTCCACCAAAAACAGAAGTGTCAAAATATAGTCTTAATTTTCTCATTTTCTAAAGATAAAAAATCTTTTAGAAATCGAAGTATTTAATGTAGCAGAATTTTTTTTTATGCTGTCGCACAACGGGCGAGTGTAACATTAGTGGCGTGCAAAAAGGCAACACATTTTCGTTTTTATTGGTAAAGATAGAAAAAAAATTCAAACCCTAAAATTCTGCCCAAACACAGCCATTAATGATATACATTGTTGGTAGTAGCGGTGGAGTAGGCGAGAACATTTGCTGAAAACGCCCAAGCCTTTCGTACCCATTTTTTTTCTTTCCCACGTTTTAAATTTCCCATAATTTCGATGTTATAACATTTCGTTGACGCTTAGCCATAGTTTTTGATTTAGCATCGTTCCTCGTTTTCTTTATTCACTATTTTATTGCAAATCAGCCTTTTGTTTCGGATTGTGATTTTCTCGTCGTGATGAGATTTTATTCGTTATCAATCATCGTGATAAGCCTATCATTTAGGATTTAGAAAAATTCCACCGAAAAAAATCCTACATCTTACTTTATCAAAAAATGGGTGAGCCTATAATTTTAAAAATATTATAGAGTAGTTGCTACCAACGGGCGAGTGTATCATTAGTGGCGTGCAAAAAATCAACACATTTTTGTTTTTATTGGTAAAGATAGAAAAAAATCTCAAACCTTAAAATTTTGCCCAAACACAGCCATTAATGATACACATTGTTGGTAGTAGCGGTGGAGTAGGCGAGAACATTTGCTGAAAACGCCCAAACCTCTCGCACCTATTTTTTTTCATACTCACGTTTCAAATTTCCCATAATTTCGATGTTATAACATTTCGTTGACATTTAGCTTTAATTTTTGATTTAGCATCGTTTGTCGTTTTCATTAATCGCTATTTTATTTGCAAATCAGCCTTTTGTTTCGGATTGTGATTTTCTCGTCGTGATAAGATTTTACTCGTTATCAATCATCGTGATAAGCCTATCATTTAGGATTTAGAAAAATTCCACCGAAAAAAATCCTACATCTTACTTTATCAAAAAATGGGTGAGCCTATAATTTTAAAAATATTATGGAGTAGTTGCTACCAACGGTAAGTGTATCATCAGTGGCGACCATAGATACGATGCTCTTTATTTTTTAACCATAAATTTAGAAAAAAATCCAGAAACGTCAAATTTAATTCCAAACTTCGCCATTGATGATACACATGGTTGGTAGCCGTTTTATAATTTTCTAGTTCATATTTTATTATTCATTAACACTTAAATCAATAATATTTAAGTTCTTAATATTCTTGATTTTTTTGATTTTATCTACTCTTTTTTGTAATCTTCTACCCATAAATAGACCTGACAAATAATATAATTCAATATCTTTATCTTGTATGTTATTTCTATTATCGACTACAATTCTTGTTTCAGAGTTTAAAATTTTATTTAGCTTTTTTCTAATATCGTTGTTTGCTATCTCTAATTTTGAAAAATTCTTTTCATTTACCAAGTCGGCTTGATATTCAATATCTTCATAACAATTTAAATAGTAAAACTGATTATTTTCTTTATATTCAAGAACAAGCATTGGCATAGATAAGCCTTCTTTAAATGTATTTAGAAGTTTTGTAGAGTCACTAAATGTCCTTATGCTGTATCCATAATCAACATTACTAATCATACCTTCATAATATTCTTTTCTATCTTGATTGCTAACATAAATGTCGGCATCTTTAATACCCAAATACGTTTTGAGTAAAGCGTTACAAGAACTTAGCCCTATCACTATTAAAAATGATAAGACTAAGATTTTCAAGATTTTATTCATAAGCAATGTCTAAATCGACGTAACCATTAATTAATGAGCTATCATTATAATTAACAACATAATTTTTTGCTAAAATTATAATTCGATTATAACCTAAACTTTCAGATATATCATCAGGCAAAATAAAATCGTCATCTTCATTTGATATGAAAATTTCATTAACGTCATAATTTAACTGTTCTTCAAATATAAGTCTGATAACATTTAAATTATCTGTTGTTTCAAAAATAACTCTACTTTCATTATTATCATTTGATGTTCTACTAGATACCGTAGCAGTAACTCTCACGTTACATAAACCAAACGACGTTGTGCAAGGTTCAACATTATGTCTTTCACTCCATCTTCTTCCCCTATGAAGAGTTGCAGAAACACTAACACTTACCTTAGGTTTTTTGTTTTGATAAATAATTTCACTTTTAGAATCAAATTCATTTACATCTTCACTACAACTGATAGATACCATTGTAATTACTACTAACAGAAATAATAACTTTAGGATTTTTTTCATTTTTTAAATAATTATATGTTATATCTAAACTTTATAAGTTTAAGGTCATTATAGTTTAGTTCGTGGTCTATCCACTTTAGACCTGTTGGCTTTCATTCTTCACTTTCAGAGAGTCAATTCACATTTTTTCTTTCAAATTCCGTAAGTCGGATGGTCTTTAAATTGCTCTGTTCAGTGTTCAAATGGCTACCAACGGTTTGGCTATGGGCAGTAGCGCCAAAAAAGTCATTCAGTTTTGATTTCAGACGTAAAGTTAGAAAATAAATCCCAAACTTATGTTTTTAGCCCAAACCCAAGCTATTGACTATAGCTATTGTTAGTGGCTTTTTTTAATTTGATGATATTATTATTATACCACCCTTTTCTTTTCCAAATAAGTTTATTGTTTTCGTATAAATAAAACTTTGGAAAAAAATCATCATTAACCCATTTAATATCACATTCTTCAGCGTTAAAAAAATCAAAATTGTCAAAATACTTACCGTGTATTTTAGTTATATAGCTTGTTTTTCCATATTCTAAAATTATTACATTTATTTTTGAATATAATTTATTTTTATACATCTTTTCAAGTGCAATATCGCAATAACCACAACCAGCTCCTGATATCATTACTAACTTATATTTACCATAATTATTTTTATTATGGTCTTGGTTAATTTTCTCACAATTGTTCAATCGCGGAGCTTTTGTTTGAGCTAAACAGTTTAAACTAATGAAATTAATAGTCGATGTGATAGCTATAATTATTATTTTTTTCATTTTCTTTAATTTTAACAGTAAAAAGTTAGTGGCAATTTACATTTATTGGACTATCTCACCATAAATTATGCAAATCCAGTTATTTCTTCTTTTACAACCTCTCGGTTTAGGTTTATAACCCTGAAAAATTTTAGGATCTGGAGCTATCTCTAATTGTTTATATACTTCACTTTTGTATTCCACTAAATCATTCAAAAATGAATCCATATCTGAATCATCCAATCTTTTTTTGATACTTGAAATATCAGCACCAATAACTCTGCCCTTATCATCAAAAATTAGACTTTCAGTAAATCTAGCATAAGCTTGACTATCAATACCATAGATTTTATCTAAATTTTTATCAAAAACTTTTGTTTTAAAATCTAAATTTTTAAAATCCAATGTATCATTCTGTAAATCATCGTTATTCTCACTACAAGCGGAGAATATAAAAATCATAATAATAAAAATTGTTTTAATTTTTTTCATAATTCTAAATTTTAAAGTTAAAAAAAATCGTAACTAATCAGTCCGCAAATTAGCAATAATATTTAGTGTAGATAAAACTGATTGCTGATTTTTTAAACAAGAATCTGTTACAGATCTAAGTATGGCAAAGTTATCACAGCCCTGTTCTGATCTAAATTGTCCAGAGATTTTCTGTTTTACTTTTATATTTCTTATTGCTCTTTCAGAGGCGTTGTTATCTGGAGGTACATCCAGATGATAGAGGAATGTAAAGATATAGTTCCTGTATTTTATAAGTCTTTTTTTAAAAGTTATTAATTCTTTATGTTCTTTTGGCGGATCATGATTTAAGATGATATCCATTCTTTTTTCTATACTTTTCTTTATTGGACAATCCTTGTTAAAGGCTATATCTTTTATATTTTTCTTAAAGTTGATGGCTTTTAAAAATAAGTTTTTGCAAGCTCTACTCCATTTATGATCGTACTTTTCAGTTAGATAGTTTAAATCCCGAAGTAAATGTGCCATGCAAATTTGGTGTGATTGAGCGTTGGTATTGAAATGACTCTTCCAACAATCGTGCACTAACACAGCATTTTCAAAACCATTTTCAAAGGTTTGTTCTATACTTTTTTGTCCTCTATTATCAGTTATGGTAATAAAGGTTGCTTTTTCATTTTGCCATGTCCACGCCCAGTTTTTGTCTCCTGATACTTTTACTCCTGTTTCATCGCTACCGATAGGTGATTTTGAGTTTGCTATTTCTTGTTTTATCAGATTATATGCAGGTTCAGCTTTAGTGACAAGTTTGTTTAATAAATAGTGTATTCCTCCTTCACTTATAGGAATATTAAAAACCGTATTGAACATTTCTTGCATTCTCTTAAAAGGCAAGTATTGTCTGGTATGAAAATATCCTATTAAACTTTCAATATTATTCCCATAGCTTACGGGTGCATTTGCTTGTGATGGATAGTCGCTTTTTGTTTCACAACCGCAAGGACAAACTTTTTTATAAACCTTGTGTTCTGTGACTTTTATTTTTATTTCAGGGATGTCAAATACCTGTCGACTTCCTGCATATTGATGTGGAAGTGATGAAAGGTCGTTTCCACAACAGTTACAATAATCTGGTATGTGTTCTTCTGTAACATCAGGTATCTCAACCATCTTCAAAGTATTGCCTTTTCTTCCTGTTTGCCCACCTGGCTTACGCCCTGTCTTTATTCTTAGGCTTTTCCTCTTTGGTCTATTTTCATCCTTTGAGGGTGGTATGGAGCTATTATTACTGTTTTTTGGAGTTTCATATTTGGCCAGTCGTGCTTTAAGTTGACTATTTTCTAATTCTAAAGCAATTAGCTTTTTAGAAAGTTCTTCTACCTTCTGCAAGAGTGATTCTATAAGCTTATCCTTTTCCAACTTTTTTTCTTACAAATGTAGGGTGGTATGTTTGTAACAAACAAATTATTAACCAATTAGTTATCAATCCAAAAAGTTAAAAATGTTGATAAAGGTCTGATTTTTAAAATCAAGCTCTAATGAGTGGCTTATTTGAAATTTTTTTTAAAAAATTGAAATAAGCACAAAGAAAATATATGCTCAGTTTGTATTATCCAAAATTTATAGTCTTATTTTTGACACTGATTAGTTACAAAAAATCAATTGCCACTAACTAGTATATATCCACAAAAATACACCACTTTTTTAATTTTTAGGCTTGTTTTTATACTTTTTTGCCATTTTGTCTAATGGACTTTCTATCTTTTTAGTGCTTTTTTGACTAATATGAGTATAAACTGTAGTCGTTTTGATACTGCTATGGCCCAAAAACTTTTGTATATATCTTATGTCTGTCCCGCCTTCTAACAAATTCTGACTAACGTAAAATTATATCACTATAAATCAGTTGTTTATATTTTATTCAACATTTCAATTTTCAATCTAAATTTACTCATTTTACGTTAGCCGAGAGTCTGTTGACAATGACTGTATGGCTATGTATTGTTGTGTAAAAAATCCACAGGATTCTTTCTGTCGTAAACCAATTTTCGGTAAAAGTAAGGAATTTTAGATAGAAAATTACGAAGCATTGAACTATAGCTTGTGTTGTGCGTTTGTATTTTTTCGCTATTGACATTATTTTTTTCTTTTTTTCCGAGTGTAGCTTTTCCTCCAAAACTTTGGTTTGGGTAATTCATTTTCCACAATTTCGATTCCTTTATTTCTCAAAACCATTTCAATCAGTTCAGATGTTTGGTCAAATTGCATAGCTAAATCTTTTATTGATATACCTTTTAGATATCTTTTCTGAATTTTCTGTTGTTCCAAGTCAGTTATATGTTTGTTTACAAAGTCAGATTTATTGGGAATTTTTGCTTGATAATTTTGAAGAACTTTTATAATGTCAGAAAGGACAGTTGGATTAATTTTTATTGATCTTTTTTCGTTTTCTGAATCAATAATGTTTTGGACAATTTCGATGTATAATAATCCGTTATCCTGCTTAACTAAATCAATCAGAAAATCACTTTTGTCGAATTCAAGTTGAGTGGTTTCTATTATCGTTTTCATTCCTTAAAGATTGGTTCAGTATGACTCACAACGTTCAGGCTATGAGTAGTGCGAGAAAAGAACGCTCTAAACTTTCAAACTCGGCCCAAACTCAAGCGAGCAATTCTCTATTTTTTAATTTTATAAATATATAAATCTCTCGTGAAAAAACACCCTTAATTTTTCGATTTTGCCAAAACATGTGCATTACTGATAGCTTTGTTAGCGGTTATTATTATTCTATTTTCACAGAAATTGGACCACCATGTGAAACGTATCCTCCACCAATTTCATCAATATTCACATTCAATTCATCACTTGTATTGACACCGACAATGTTTACATCAATTTCATCATGATTACTCAGTTTAACACTAATAGTTCCATCTTCATTTACTGGTACAATGCCATAATTGACATTAGGAGCAAGTTCCAATTTTTTTGTTGGCTCATTAGCATAAGTATTTGGAATTAAATCCAGATTTTTAATTGTCAAAATTGTAAGATTAACTGCAATAATTGTCAATACGATTTTAGTAAATTTGTCTGCTTTCATTTCTTTTAGTTTTAGTTATTGTTACATTTTATAAATATATAAATTGCTCCCGAAAAAACACCCCTAAATTTTTGATTTTGCCAAAACACGTGCTTTACTGATAGCCTCGTGTTAAACTCAATACATTAGTTCTACAAAACATAGAAAGGCGGATGCTTCTTTATTCCGTTAAGGCAATGAGCAAAGTTTTTAGAGCCAAGTTTGTGGCAGAATTGCGTTTTAATCACCTTGGCTGTCAATCTTTGTATGATAAACTCTTTTCTAAAGATTGGGTTATCTATGCCAAAATAGGTAATTTTTGCAAAAAGAAGGCTAAACTCAACGGTTTAGTTCAACATAATTTTTCATCGTTGGTGCTACGCACCCGACGAAAACTTAGTTGTTGGCAACAAACAGGCTTTCATTTCGTTTCGTCAAGTCTATTAGGGTTTTGTCTTGTATCAAAAACATTTGCTATTTCCACTCGGTTGAAATCATAATTTACCCAATAGACAATTTTATAGTTTTTATATACTATGTATCGAAATTCTTTTTCTCTGTGCTTTAAATTTAATTCAATTTGCCCGATTTCAGGTTGATTTTCTATTCCAATAGTCGTATTGACTACCAGTTATAAGTTTTTCAGCTATTTTTTTATTCGCTTTAATTGAATAATATTCGTAAATCGCTACAAGTTTATGTTCAGCAAGATCAAGCCAGTAAACTTCTAATTCCATTTCTGAATTTTAGCTTTTAATTCCGTTGCTTTAATCATTCGTCCATTTTTTGAATCATCCATCGCTTGGTCTATTTCAACGTCATATTGTTCCATTGTCATTGGCTTAAAACTTTCATCAATCAACTCAGCTTTTCTCTGGTGCAGAAATTTTTCAAGTTCGCTAACGATATCTTCATTCTGAAGTCTTAAGAATTCTTGAATAAATGATATTTTTCTTGTTTCTAAATTTTTTTAAACTTTAATCTAAGATACAAAAAATACAATTTATTTTCTATTGGTTTTTTAGTATGATTTTTTTTTATAGCTTCTGACTAACCTAAAATTATATTACTGTAAATCAATTGTTTATATTTTATTCAACATTTCAATTTTCAATTCAAATTTACTCATTTTACGTTAGCCGAGGGACTAAAGTTTCTATGAGTCTATGAGGGATTGTGGGTAACAGTTTTTATTAATTCGGGTTACAGTTTTTCATTCAAATCTTGTCTTCCGACAATTGCCATTATTTCTATAATATCTTCATTTACTTTAAAATAAATGCTATCAACTCCACAGACACAGCGTCTGTAGTCTTTTTTAATATAGTCAACCGATTCAAATGAAAAAGGTCTTTCAGCAATAATGTCGAAATATTCAAAAAAAGATTCGAAATATTTGTCCGCTTGGGTTATTCCAAATTTTTCAATTCCGTAGTGATGAATTCGTATCAAATCATTTTTCGCTTCGTTGCTTAATCTATATTTAGCCATTAAATAAAGACTTTGATTGTGCTAAAATTTCTTTTTTGCTGTCAGACGTAAATCCGCTATTTTCAGCTTTATCTAATTTAGTACGAACCCAGTCAATTTGAGCTTGTTGCTTTCGAGCTTGTCTAATCAAGTCATTTACCAGTTCGCTTTTACTCGAATATTCATTACTATCAACTTGAGATTTTAGCCATTCCTCGTTCGGACTTGTAAATGATATACTTTGTCTTGCCATAATTTTATTTTTTGGTGTAAAAATACATCAATTACGCATCATTTCCAAATTCTGACTAACGTAAAATTATATTACTGTAAATCATGCGTTTATATTTTATTCAACATTTCAATTTTCAATCCAAATTTACTCATTTTACGTTAGCCGAGGGACTAAAGTTTCTACGAGTCTATGAGGGATTGTTATCAACGGGTTGCACATATGGTTTGTGGCGAGCAAAAATGTGCAATTTTTTCTGTTAAGGTTTTATGTTTTTAAAAATACAAAAACTTTGGATTTGTTACTAATTCCGCCATAAACTATATGTGCTGTTATGCAACGGTTTTTTATATTTTTTTCTTATTCGGATTCTTTCTGTTTGAGAACAAAGAAACAATCTCAATTGAATTTTTATTAATTCGGTAATAAAGATTATTATGTTTTTCAACTACAGCTTTTCGAATATTTTTTTCTCGAATGATACTGGGAAAATTTCAGGGGATTTAGAAATCAGTTCTAATGTATGGTCTAATTTAGCAGAAAATGTTCTTAATTCTCTTTCAGTCCATTTGTTTTCAAGGTATTCAAAAGTTTCTTTAAGTTCTGATTTTGCGTGGTCAGTCCACAGTATTTTATAACCACTTTTCATAAACTTCTTTCACGTTTGAGTGAGAAGTCAATTTTCCGTTATCAGCATCTTGAATTCCTTTTTCAATGGACTCTTTTTCGCTTGCAGAAATTTCACTCCACCAATCATTTTTTTCTTTTTCTCTTAATTTCATTAATTTATCAATCAGAGAGATATCATTCAATGTAGATAACCATTGAATTAATTCTATTTTTTTATTTTCTAAACTTAAATCCATAATATCAAAGTTACAAATTTAATCTAAACATTCAGTTTTTGAATGCGATTTTTAACTGTTTCACAACGGTCTGGCTATGAGTAGTGCGGAAAAAGAAAGCTAAAACCTTTCAAACTCAGCCCAAACTCAAGCGAGTTATTTTGGATTTATAATTTTCATTCTATAAATATATAAATCGTTCGCTAAAAAACACGCCTAAACTTTTTGATTTTGCCAAAACACCTAGTCTCGTGATGTCCACCGTTTTCTATTCATTATCATAAAATTCAACTGTCTTTAAAAGCTGCTCTTCAAACTTATAAATGTCATCAACAGATTCAATTTTTTCTTTAGATTCATTTTTATCTTGGTCAAATAGGCTTATGTATTTTACTCCACCGTTTAGATGTAATCTGCAAATAGGTTTCCTGTTATTATCGTCTAATAAAACTCCAAAATAAGATTGAGTATCTCTATGGACTATTCTTTCCTTATTTACTTTTCTTCTTAGAATAGCAACAATAATTTGATAACCTTCTAACTCTTCATCAGTCGTTACAATTTTACTTATAGGTTCTTCTTCAACCTCTTCTTCTTGTTGCTTTTCTTGTTCTTTGTTTAAAGCTGAATTTAATCTGTCATTTACTTTTTCACTAATAATTTGATTAAAAGCCTTATTTACAAATTCTGTGAATTCTTCCATTACTCTTGAAGTCAATTTCCCACTATAAGTTTTTCTTGCAAATAATTTTACAAATTCTGGGGATGGTTCTAAAAGTTCATTATCAATTAGTGTTTTAATTTCGCTTGTATATTTTAAATTACTTGCATTGTCAACTATTAGAGAGACATCAAATTTTGATTTGTGAAATTTCTCAACTTCTTTTGCTGTGCTTTCTTTAATTTTAGTGATATCAAACTCCAAAAAGGGTTTTTCATCCATTTTGTTGTTTTCTTCCAAATCAGTATAAAATCTGTATTTTATTCCATTAGTTAAAAGTGCAAATCTTGTTTTAGTTACGTGAAAATATCTGAAAAGTTGAGAGTTATGAACGTCTAAATTTTGTTTCCAATGTTTACATTCTACAATCAAAATTGGGTTTTCATTTTGGAATATCGCATAATCAACTTTCTCTCCCTTTTTTAACCCTAAATCAGCTGTAAACTCTGGTACTACTTCAGTTGGATTAAAAGTGTCATATCCTAAGATATTAATAAATGGTAAAGTAAAAGCGTGTTTGGTAGATTCTTCAGTTTCGATTTTATCTTTCAATTGTTCGATTTTTTCGGCTAGTCTTTTTAGTTGATTGTATAATTCCATATTTGGTTATTTAAGTTTTTTTTCAAATGGGGGGCAACGTGCTAATGCTTCATTAATAGCATACAAAAAGTCAACACATTTTTGTTTTAATTGGTAAAGATAGAAAAAAATCTCAAACCTTAAAATTTTGCCCAAACACAGCCATTAATGATACACATTGTTGGTAGTAGCGGTGGAGTAGGCGACAACTTTTGCTGAAAATAAATGAATTTTTAGTTGGTTTTTGACTCAGTTCTTTGTTAGCTGCTGGCTTTTTATGTTTTTAAATTTTCTAATAATTCAATTCGGTTTAAGAAGTAGCCTAAATCTAAATCTCCTTCACTACGTCCTCTGTGAATATTTTCAAGGATATTCAAGAAACTCGAATTTTTGTCTTTATTAATTATTGAATCTATTAAAAGTTTATTTGAACTTGACTCACTATCATATTCATATAGCTTTTTGCGATAATATCTCGATTCTAAAAAGTTGTGATAGAAATTAACCAAATAAACTTCTAGCCACATTAATTCATTTTCTGTTTCATCATTCTTATTTAAAATAATTGTTTTTAAATACCTCTCCTGAACCTCCAAAAGAGTTAGTTCTTTATTTTTCAAACTAGTGTAAAACTCATTGTCCGTTATTTTAATAAAAGCTAGAAAAAGAAATATATGTGGAACTACATAGTTGTTAGATTTGAAACTTCTTAAGGCTACTCTTGCCAATCCAAAAATCTTTTCTTGTTGTCTTAGTGGAATATTTCGGTTCGTAAATAACAATTTGGCTATTCTCAAAAAGTATTCACTATCCTTTTGTAATTCACGATATTTTTGTCGTTCAGTAGAGTTGAAGAATTCATTGAATTCGTAATATTCAAAGAGGTATTTGTAGAAGACATCAGCATCTGGTTCGGGAATAGAATATTCCAAGTCAATAAATCGTCTTAAATATTCCTCTGAGTCAATGAAATCACTTCCATAAACACCTTTTATCGCATTACCTAATTGAACTTTGTCAATAGATAATACAAACACCACATTTGGAACAGAAAAGAAATGTTTGATCTGTTCTAAAATTGATACAGCATAATTTGGTCTACATCTATCAAGTTCGTCAACTATGAAAATTAAAGGTTTTCCTTCATACGTATTTGCAATAAATTCCGATAGACTTTTTTTGAATTCTGTAATGCTCTTTTTCTTTTCGGCATATTCGTTTACCTCATTTTCAAAAACATCTGATAATCCTTTGGTTACTCCTGCAATCGCATCTTTAACTCCTTTCGTGTCAATATATTTGTCGGCTAGTGCTTGCGCTATTACAGGTGCAATATGTTTAGATAAAGTTGCGGCTTTCTTTAAAGTTGATTTAAATTCTGGTTCAGTTGATTTTTTTGTCAGAGTTTTTAATTCTCCCATTAATGCTGTCAATGGATTATCCTCAAAGTCATTTTCCCAAGCGTTGAAATAAACTGTTTTATGTCCGTTATTTTCTAAGTCTTTTTGCCACATTTTTACAAACGTGGTTTTTCCGGTTCCCCATTTATTATTTATTCCAAGGACGAAACCATATGTGTAGGAATTAACAATATTTGTTAAAACATCAGCATATTTTTTTCTATCAAGTTTGCAGTTCGCAAAAGGATTTTCTTCTGATATATCTATTTCATTATGCCTAATGTTCATTTATTGTCTTTGTGTTTTTTTCAGCTTGCAGGTAACGGGCGAGTGTAACATTAGTGGCATACAAAAAGTCAACACATTTTCATTTTTATTGGTAAAGATAGAAAAAAAAATTTCAAACCTTAAAATTTTGCAAAAACACAGCCATTAATGATACACATTGTTGGTAGTAGCGGTGGAGTAGGCGAGGTCTTTTGCAGAAAAATGTCCAAACCTCTCGCACCCATTTTTTTATAATCCACTACGGGTTTCTATTATCAAATCACTATATGATTGGTCTATCAGGTTGGCTTGGCCCAATTCAAAGAATTCAAAAAATTTATCACATTGTTGTTTCAACTCTTCTATTGTAAATTCTTCATTGCTATCTATGGCTTCAACTTCTAAAAAGGTTCCTAAATCTTCAACTAAATCAAAGTGAAATTTAACATTATTGATAAAATATATTTTTCGTTTTTTATCCACTATAACTTTGATGCCAAGCTGTTTTGTCAATATTTTTTTCAAAGCAACGTTGGGTTCATGTTGGTATAAAATAATTTTAGATTCTTTTGAACCTAAAATATCTTCTCTATCATAGTTTATCAATGAATTTTCAATATTGCCTTCTCTTAGTTTCAATCTACCGTGTTGAACATTAAAATATGTATCTATTTGGTGGTCAATACCTTTAAATTCTGGATTAAGTGTTAGTAACTTGTTTTCGTAAGTTTCAATTTTGTCTATTTTTGCCTTAAATTCAAAATTCTTAACGTTCATTTTTATTTTTTAAATATTTAAACCCTTCAGATTATATCATTCGGTATTACACATATTGACAAAGTTATATTTTTCTTTTTGGAAACATATTTAATTTTAGCGTAAGTTCAACTGATAAAATTTCGACATTTCACGAAGCGATGTGTTTTTAAACCACTAATTCATTGACTAATGCAAGCTTAATCAATGCATTAATAACAAAAAGTAGAATTTGAGATAAATATAATTTCTATTTATTGATTGAAGTTTTAAATTGCTGTGGTGTCATTAATTCTAATTTTTTAAACTGTCTGTTGAAATAGCTAATTGAATTAAAACCTGAATAAAAAGCAATATCTGAAATACACAAATCTTGTCGTTCTTTTATCAGTTTTTTAGAAAACCTGATTTTTTCAGAATTGATATAATCTACAGGTGAGATGCCTAAGGTGTTTTTGAAAGTTTTGTGAAAATGGGACTTACTCATATTAGCTATTTTGGCCAATTTTTCAACGCTAATGTCTTTATTGGTTAAGTTTTGCTTGATATATTTTATAACCGAACCTATTCTTGTATCTGATAACGTATTTTGCATATCACTGATCAATAAAGCTTTAGCCTTGGTTTGAAGCAATCTGACAATCAGTTCTTGAATCATCAAATCAAGCAACACATCTTTTGACTTGGTATTATGCATAAAAGTGTGAACCAAACGATTGATCAAATCATTTACATCGCTGTTATGGGTTAAATGATTTGACGTATCATTCAAAGACCACGAATTATTTTCATTTTCAACACTTACAATTGTGTTGAACCTATCAACAACTTCAGCAATTTTAGCGTCATCAATACCAAGAGCTAAGCACTGCGTTGGATTTTGATTTGAAGCTAAAGGAAAGTCGATAAGCATTTTTTGTCCACTTGGCATAACTACAGACTCACCAGGAAAGAAATCAAAACTCGGTATGCCGTCAATGTGCATAATTTTTTTTCCTGAAAGCATACTGGCTATAACAGGAAAATTAAATTTCAATTCAACTTTCTCGGCATATTCATGCGTCTCATAAATATTAAGCTCTGCAAAATCAGCACTATATACAGTTCTATTTTCTACTAAGGTAGTGAGTTTTCTTCGTTTTTTATGATAATTTAAAAGGCGTCCCATTTGATTTAAAAAAAAATTGCAGATTATAAATATAATAGAATTGTGCAATAAAATGATATTATTGTTCAATAAATAAACAAAATAATTCAATAAATTTAGAAAATAATAAAAAAACACAAAATCATGAGTTATTCTAAACCTAAATTTAAAGCCAGTTATGGCAACTTTATTAACGGTAAATTTGTTGAACCTCTCGGTGGAGAGTATTTTGAAAACACTTCACCTATAGACAAAAGTCTAATCGCAAAATATCCCCGATCTCAAAAAGAAGATGTAGATTTGGCTGTCGATGCCGCTAACAAAGCCAAAGAAGCTTGGGGCAAAACATCTGCTACAGAACGAGCAACATTGCTCAATAAAGTAGCAGATATTATTGATGACAACTTAGAGGAATTTGCAAGCGTAGAAACCTGCGATAACGGTAAACCCATTAGAGAAACATTAAATGCAGATGTTCCATTATCATCAGACCATTGGCGGTATTTTGCTTCAAGTATTAGAGCAGAAGAAGGAACTGCTTCAGAGTTAGACGAGCACACGCTATCATTGAATATCAAAGAACCCTTAGGTGTCGTTGGTCAAATTATTCCTTGGAATTTTCCACTCTTGATGCTGTCTTGGAAGTTGCCACCAGCTTTAGCTGCAGGAAATTGCGTTGTTCTAAAACCTGCCGAACAAACTCCATCTTCAGCAACTCTATTGATGGAAAAAATTGCAGATGTCTTCCCTGCTGGTGTTGTTAATGTTGTTCATGGCTTTGGACCAGAAGCTGGCAAACCTCTTGCTTCACACTCAAAAATTGACAAAGTCGCCTTTACTGGAGAAACAACAACAGGTCAACTCATCATTCAATATGCTTCCAAAAACATAAACCCTGTAACCGTTGAACTCGGTGGTAAATCGCCCAATGTATTTTTTAATTCTGTCATGGATGCTGATGACGATTTCTTAGACAAATGTATAGAAGGTGCCGTGCTTTTTGCCTTTAACCAAGGCGAAGTTTGCACTTGTCCTTCAAGAATCCTTGTTCAAGAAGATATCTATGATAAATTTATGGAACGCGTTGTTGAAAGAACTAAAGCCATTGTTCAAGGCAGCCCATACGATATTAATACACAAGTCGGTGCACAAGCTTCAAACGACCAATATGAAAAAATACTATCCTATCTAAAAATTGGTCAAGACGAAGGTGCCAAATTACTATGTGGTGGCGAAGCCAATAAAGAAGACGATTTGTCAAAAGGATTTTACATCAAACCTACAATTTTAGAAGGTCACAACAAAATGAGAGTTTTTCAAGAAGAAATCTTCGGTCCTGTAGTTTGTGTTACAAAATTTAAAGACGAAGCCGAAGCTATAGAAATCGCTAACGATACGCTATACGGTCTTGGTGCTGGCGTGTGGACCAGAGACGCTCACCAATTATATCAAATTCCAAGAGCCATCAAAGCCGGTAGAGTTTGGGTCAATTGCTATCACGCTTATCCAGCTCACGCTCCATTTGGTGGTTATAAAAAATCAGGCTTTGGTCGCGAAAATCACTTGATGATGCTCAACCACTATCGCCAAAACAAAAACATGTTAATCTCTTATGATAAAAACAAATTAGGTCTTTTTTAAATCAAAACTCCATAAAAGTAGGCTAAACTCAGCCTACTTTTTTTTTAATCTTAAACTTAAAATAAAACAAAGCAAGTAACTAAATATGAATTATATAATATAAATAAAAATAACAAATCTATACTAAAAATGAAACGCATAGACATCACACCCGAAGCTGCAAAAATTGTAGAAAAACTAAAAGCAAAACATGGCGACTTGATTTTTCACCAAAGTGGCGGATGTTGCGACGGCTCTTCACCTATGATTTTTGAAAAAGATGATATGTATCTCGACGAAAGTGATATTTATTTGGGTAAAATTGCAGACGTGCCATTTTATATGAATCAAGACCAATTTGAATATTGGAAACACACTTTTCTAACCATAGACATTACCGAAGGACGCGGTTCAAGCTTTTCATTAGAAATTCCATTAGGCTTAAGATTTATCATTCATTCTCGCCTTCTTAACAAAGAAGAACAAAACTTTTTTAACCAAACAGAACAATAAAATATTGACAAAACACATCTATATAATTTGGGCGTGCCTCCCGTCAAAAGCGGAATGTGGGATTTCCGTTGCAATCCCTCACGCAGGAGCAACAAGATTGATCAACCTAAAAAAAATAGAAAATAAGCAGGGTTTTAGTGTTTGCAAGCTTGTTAATCAAACCTATTTTCATAAAATCTTGCAGATTTAAATTCTAATTCTAATTAAAATTTTATTTTTAAGCATTGAAATACAACATTTACACAAAATAATAAACCATGAGCAATTACCATATCAAACACCTTGAAGAATATTATCAAGTTTACAGAAAGTCAATCAGAAATCCCGAAACATTTTGGGAAGAAATCGCTGAAGAACATTTTATGTGGCGCAAAAAATGGGATAAAGTCTTAGACTGGGATTTTTCTAAACCCGAAATCAAATGGTTTGAAGGTGCAAAACTCAACATCACCGAAAATTGTATAGACCGTCACCTCTACACAAAAGGCGATAAAACCGCCATACTTTTTGAGCCCAACAATCCCGATGAAGACGCTCAACATATTTCTTATAAAGAATTACACAAAAAAGTATGTCAAATGGCAAATGTCTTAAAATCAAAAGGCATTCAAAAAGGCGACCGCGTTTGTATATATCTTCCTATGATTCCAGAATTGGCCATTTCAATATTGGCTTGTGCACGAATTGGTGCTATTCACTCTGTAGTCTTTGCTGGATTTTCAGCCAATGCCTTAGCTACACGAATCAATGACTCTGAGTGCAAAATGCTCATCACCAGTGATGGTTTCTATCGCGGTCAAAAAATAATAGACCTAAAAGGCATTGTAGATGAAGCTCTTAAATCTTGCAGTTGCATAGAAAATGTGCTTGTCGTTAAACGGATTCAAACTGACTTCGATATGAAATCAGGACGTGACCATTGGCTTCAACCGCTTTTAGACCAAGCCGATACCAATTGCGAAGCTGAAATTATGGATGCTGAAGATCCGTTGTTTATCTTATACACATCAGGTTCAACAGGTCGTCCTAAAGGTATGGTTCACACCACAGCAGGTTATATGGTTTATACGGCCTATACGTTTAAAAATATATTTCAATACAGAGACAACGATGTCTATTGGTGTACCGCCGATATTGGTTGGATCACGGGTCATAGCTATACTGTTTATGGTCCATTGTGTAATGGTGCAACAACGGTGATGTTTGAAGGCGTTCCAAATTACCCTGATTTTGGTCGCTTTTGGGATATCATTGAAAAACATAAAGTCAATCAGTTTTACACCGCACCAACTGCCATCAGAGCTTTAGCCAAAGAAGGTGTTGAACACGTAGAAAATCACGATTTATCTTCTCTCAAAGTTCTTGGCACAGCAGGCGAGCCTATCAATGAAGAAGCTTGGCATTGGTATGATGATAATGTAGGGAAGAAAAAATCTCCTATTGTAGATACGTGGTGGCAAACTGAAACTGGTGGGATTATGATTTCGCCCATTCCGTTTGCAACACCAACCAAGCCGACTTATGCCACATTACCATTTATTGGCATTCAACCAGTTTTGATGGATGAAAGCGGAAAACCTGTGGAAGACAATCAAGTTGACGGGCGTTTGTGTATCAAATTCCCTTGGCCAAGCATAGCAAGAACCATTTGGGGCAATCATCAGCGTTATAAAGACACCTATTTTTCAGCTTTTAAAAATATGTATTTCTCAGGCGATGCAGCTTTTAGAGATGAAGTAGGCTATTACAGAATTACAGGTAGAGTAGATGATGTGATTATTGTTTCAGGACATAATTTAGGCACCGCACCGATTGAAGATGCCATCAACGAGCACCCAGCTGTGGTAGAAAGTGCTATTGTAGGTTTTCCTCACGAGGTCAAAGGCAATGCACTTTATGGCTATATCACGATGAAAGAAACTGGTGAGAGCAGAAATCAAGACAACGTTAGAAAAGAAATCAATCAAATCATTACCGAACAAATCGGGCCTATCGCCAAACTGGACAAAATTCAATTTACTAATGGTTTGCCCAAAACCCGAAGTGGAAAAATTATGCGTAGAATTTTAAGAAAAATCGCATCAAATGATATCAGTAATCTTGGCGATACCAGCACATTGCTAAATCCTGAAGTGGTTGATGAAATAATTAAAGGTAAACTATAAATTATTTAACGTGAGTTCAATTCAAATTCCAATAAAATATATTCATATAAAATACAGATATTTAATCATTTGTCATGTCGATAGAGCGAAGCATGAGCGATGAGACATCTCAGATGAGATTTCTCCTCATTCTTCGTTCGAAATGACAAAATTTGCTAACAAATATATGTAATCATCTGATTTACAGATTTCAATAAATCGAACTCACGTTATTTATGTCAATAGGTGGAAGCCTAAGTAAAATAGTCCAAAACAAACTAAAAACCAAAGACAAATTCTGCTGAACCATAGATAAATTGGTTTTAGCTTTTGGTTTTGTGGGAAATCATCAGTTGTAACTAATTTCAAATTTAGCCAAGCAATAATTGGCGAGGTTAGAAACGCTAAACCTGTTGCAAAATCTACAAACACCGTAAAACTATTAGAAAAAAAGTAGAGGAGACCTAAACTCAAAATTGAAATTAAAAATAAGAATAAAACATAACGGTATTTTGACTGTTTACTGGTTTTTAATTGCAATTTTGTATATTCATCAAATACTCTTGGATAGGCATCAGTAACGGCCAATGTGGTGCTAAACATCGCAAAAAATGCAGCTATTGCAATAATGGTTTTACTCCACTCACCAATACTATATTGGTACATTTCTATCAACTGACCCGAAAAACCAACAGCAGTTGTTGATAATTCTATTTCTCTACCAAAAAAAACTAAAACTCCAAGCAAGAAAAACAATAAGCCGATAAACGAAGCTGATAAATAACCAATATTAAAATCAATTAAACTGTTTTTAGTAGAATTATTTAGGTATTGTTTGTTTTTTTCTTTAGTCCAAATAGAATGCCAAACAGAAGCATCAACTGGAATCGGCATCCAACCCATAAATGCTATGATAAAGGCTATTGAACTGACTTGCCATAAATCGGGATGTGCATAACTAAAAAGCTTGGTGTTTTTTTCATTGTCAATTGCTAAAAAGACAGCGATTAAAGTCGCTATGGTCAATCCGCTAATCAACAATTTCATTAAACGGTCAATAGTTTTATAACGTCCAAGCCAAAGTATAATAATACAAACACTCAAAATGATACAAGACCAACCAAAAATGCTTATTCCTAATCGAAATAAATATTCGGCTAATCCAGCAGTTACCAAAGTTACTGCAGCTTGAGTAATAAAGGCACTACCTATGCTGACAAAAAAATACAATTGCAAAGCCCATTGGCCAATGCCTTTATAACCTTCAATTAAAGATTTGCCTGTTGCAGAAGTATATCGTGGTCCAAACTCCATAAATGGATATTTGGTTAAACAAGCAATGATTAAAGCTCCAATCAATACAAAACCGTATTCAGCACCAGCTCGGGTGGCTTGCACCAAATGAGAAACCCCGATTGCAGCTCCAGCCAACAAAAAACCTGGTCCGATGGATTTTACTAAAGATGTAAAAGACTGTTTCAAAATCAATTAAAATTTTGGATTGGTCATACATTCGATATTATCTATAAAAAAACGACTTGGATAGGTTACTATTGTTGAATTTTCTATGTTTTGAATTAGCTCATCTTTCAAAACAAATGTCTTTTCATAATTTGTTGCACTTATTTTTATCAATACGATTTCAGATTTGATCAATTCATCAAAAGCTTTTTGTGTTAAAATAAATTTCGCATAGTTCGATACCGTTGTGTATTCTGTCTCTTCATCATATAATTTGATTCCACAGATTTTTTCATCAACTTGAGAGATACTCACAATTGATCCATTTTTGAGTGAAAAGTTTAACCGAGAGCCTTTTTCAAAACAAATAGGTTCTAAGTCTTGAGCAGATGAATCTTTAGTGATTTCAATTTCTATAAAATATTGATTACCAGTTCTTATCAATGAAGCCAATACAATTCTGCCGTTAAGCGGGGTTTCATAAATATCTAAAGTGATTGGAAGTGATTTTAAATAAGCTTTGTTAGTCGTATTATCATAAGCCATTTCGCTATATTCACATTGCCCAAAAGAGAAAAGCGAAAAAGTGAATATAAACGCAAATAAGTAAACCTTTATCATCAGTT
Source organism: Psychroflexus sp. MBR-150 (assembly GCF_053628795.1). Lineage (NCBI taxonomy): Bacteria > Pseudomonadati > Bacteroidota > Flavobacteriia > Flavobacteriales > Flavobacteriaceae > Psychroflexus > Psychroflexus sp. MBR-150. Next base: position 24,660 of record NZ_JBRJHB010000017.1, on the reverse strand, counting down.
CTGAATTTTATCACAAATTAATACTATTTTTTGATTATTAAAATCTGAAGTAAAAAAAACATAACAATCTCCACCGTCTTTTATTTTGTATTTTGCTTTAATCTGTTCGGGTTTTAGTGGATAGTTTCTGCTACTAACATTAGCTTTTAGATTGGGAATATGCTTTTTTAAATCTTTCTGTTTTGGCGATATCATGGATTTAATCATAAATCGTCGTCCTGGAAAATCAACTAATTTATCACTTGTGAGTAAATGCGTGTTTTTAGCTAAAGCCGAAAGCTTAAATTGTGTTGATAATTCGCCAAATAAACCAGATTTCATAATGGCTGCATTAGGTTCGTATAAATAAGTTTTTGGCTCAGATATTTTTGGCAAACAATCTGATAAACTCAATGGACTTTGAAAATTGATTTGCTCGGTTTCAAGATTTACAGCTTTTAAAACAGGTGAACTTTCATCAGGGTTAAAATCTATTAAAAGCAAAATTTCTTTAACTTCATTTGTTATTGCAACAATATGTATTTCAGTTATTAAATTTATTTTACTTAAGCAATACTTCAAGTCGAGTAGAGGTGAGGTTTTTATTAAAACACGATTAGATTTTGACTGAAATAAACCTAAATATTCTAAAACATTAGGCGTGGAATCTTCAAGTTTAAATACTTTTTTTTGATGTTTATTTCGTCTTGAAGGATCGATATAAATCAAATCATATTTAGTTTTATTTTTTTTGAGAAATTCTATGCCATCGGTTTGGTGTAATTCAATATTTGAATTTAGGATTTCAAGATTATGGTTGGCATAATCAAAAGTTTTGGATTGCATTTCACAATAAGAAATCTGTTTTGTTTTTTGTGCAAAAGCCAAGGTGTCAATTCCCATTCCGCCAGTAATATCAATAACTTTATCATTAGTATTGATAAATTGAGCTTTATAGTTTGCGGCAATTTCAGAAGAAGATTGTTCTAAATTTAACTTTGGTGGATAAATAATTGTTTCGCAATCATAAAATTTAGGAAATTTAGCTTTAGCAACTTGCCGACCTTTAATTTGCTGTGCAATCTGCTGAATGCTAACAGACTTAAAAGGACTTCCTTTTAAAATTAATTCTGGAATATTATGATTTTCGTGTTGTTTTACAAAATCAATAATTTCAGGTTTTAAAAGATTTCGGTCGATACTCATAATTGCTGATTTACACATGCGTAAAGTGCAATAGCTGTGGCTTGGGCTACATTTATACTACTGTTGTGACCATACATATCAACATGAGTTGACTTATCGACAAGATTTAAAATAGACTCAGATACACCTGATTTTTCATTGCCTACTATTAAAGCAGTTTTAGAGTTAAATCTTATCTGAGGTAAGGCTATACTTTTATCACAATATTCTATAGCGACATTTTCATAATGCTCATTTTTAAGAATTTTGTGTAATGAAATGAAATCAGTATAAAACCCAATATCAAGATGTTGATGTGTATGTCGAGCAGTTTTTTTTAACCTATTAGATTTTAGAAAATCTTTATTGGTTTGGTGTATATACAATTTTGCAACACCAAAAGCATCAGCTATTCTGCAAAGATTTCCTAAATTGGCAGGCGATTTTAAAACATCACAAATTAAAATAATCGACAAATTGTGTTTTGCATTGGAAATATCTTTATGAGCCAATTGCTGCATTTTAAATCTTTAGTTTAAGAAAACGTATTTAATAATATTGGCGCCCATTTTTAAAGCTTTTTGACGCACTTCTTCAGGATCGTTGTGAACTTCAGGATCTTCCCAACCGTTGCCTAAATCACTTTCATAAGAAAATATCAATATCAATCTGCCTTCGTGGCTCAAACCGAACAATTGCGGTGGCTTTCCGTCGTGAACGTGTATTTTGGGTAATCCTTTTGGAAAACTGAATGCACTTGAAAATATGGGATGATTGGCTGGTATTTCTTCTAATGTTTTATCGGGAAATACGGTTTTAATGGCTTTTCTAAAATAAGGGTTTAAACCATAATTATCATCAACGTGAAGAAATCCGCCACTTAATAAATAGTTTCTGAGATTTTGTGCATCTTTTTCACTAAAGAATACATTGCCGTGACCTGTTAAATAAACGTAAGGATAGTTGAACAGTTCAGGCGAATCAGGTGTTACTGTGGGTATTTTTTCAGATATTGCGGTATTTATTTCTGTATTGCAAAACTTCACCAAATTGGGTAAAGCTGTAGGATTGCTATACCAATCGCCACCGCCTTTGTATTTTAGGACGGCTATTTGCTGTGAAGTAGATTTAAGGGATATCAGAAATATTAAGACAAAAAAAACTCTAATCATATTTTAAATTTGAATTCAAATTTAAGCATTTAATAGCGTTAAATAAATACCAAGTGTTTTAAATAACACGAATTTAGAAACAAGTTTTTTAATTGATTTTAAAAAAAATGCATACAGGTTTAATTTTCTTCAATCTTTTAGCATTAAAATATTAATTTAGCAACCCAAGATTAAAAACAGTTTATGTCAAATACTCATTATATTGATTATGAAACACTTACTATAAATAAAGTAGAACAAATTATAAAAAAAGATGTTCAACTTAAATTAAGTGATAAAGCAAGACAAAATATCATAAAGTGTAGAGCGTATCTCGATAAAAAACAAGATCAATCCACATATCCAATGTACGGTATCAATACGGGTTTTGGATCATTATGTAATGTAAAAATACCAAAGGATCAACTAGCTCAACTTCAAGAAAATTTAGTGCTGTCTCACGCTTGTGGCACTGGCAAAAGAGTATCAAAAAAGATTGTGCGTTTGATGTTGTTTTTAAAAATTCAATCTTTAAGTTATGGTTATTCTGGTGTAAGTATAGAATTAGTTGAAACCCTTATAGACCTATATAACCATAAGGTTTGCCCGTTGGTATTTGAGCAAGGTTCGTTAGGAGCTTCAGGAGATTTGGCTCCTTTAGCCCATCTGTCTTTGGTTTTGTTGGGTCAAGGCAAAGTAGAATACAAAGGCAAAGTTGAAGATAGTGCAAAAGTTTTAAAGCAAATCAACCTTAAACCGCTCAAACTAAAATCAAAAGAAGGATTGGCTTTACTCAACGGTACACAATTTATGAGTGCACATGGATTATGGGCTTTAATTCAAAGTCGCTATATTTTAGGTTTTGCCGATTTGATTGGGGCTATGTCCACAGATGCTTTTAATTGCAATTTGTCACCATTTGACGATTTGGTACATCAAGTCAGACCACATGAAGGACAACGTCAAACTGCAAAACAAATTTTAAAGTATTTAAGCGATAGCCAAATTGCCCATACCAAAAAAGATAATGTTCAAGACCCATATTCTTTTCGCTGTATTCCACAAGTTCATGGTGCTACAAAAGATGCATTAAAATATGTTTCTCAAACTTTCACAACCGAACTTAACGGAGTAACAGACAATCCCAATATTTTTGTAGAAGCAGACCAAGTGATTTCAGGTGGCAATTTTCACGGTCAACCGCTTGCTATTGCTTTAGATGTCATGGCTATTTCACTTGCAGAAATTGGCAACATATCAGAAAGGCGTATATATCAATTGGTTTCTGGCTCTCGAGGTTTGCCAAATTTTCTAATAGATAATTCTGGACTCAACAGTGGATTTATGATTCCTCAATACACAGCTGCCAGTATTGTGAGCCAAAATAAACAACTCTGTACACCAGCTTCGGTTGACTCTATTGTATCTTCAAATGGTCAAGAAGATCATGTGAGTATGGGTGCTAACGCGGCGACAAAACTTGTGAGCATTGTCAAAAACATACAAACAATTTTAGCTATTGAATTGTTAAATGCAAGTCAAGCCTTATATTTTAGACAACCTTTAAAAAGCTCTAAGACCATTGAAGCCTTTTTAAAGTTGTATAGAGAGGAAGTTCCAATAATTAAAAACGATAAACTGATGTCTGATGAAATTGAGAAAACACGCCAATTTTTATCCACAAAACAAGCCCGAGCGTTTTTAGATTTTTAAACTTTCAAAGTCAATTTTAGTCATACAGTTTGATTTGATAAATATGCACACCTGCAGGAAGTCTTGAGAATTAGAGATATAATTGGATTAACAGTTTACAAAATCAATCAAAAAAGGCTTTTAGGATAGCTTAAACTTTAGTGATTAAAGATTAAAAAAAATACTATTTTTGCAAAATATTAAATTTTCGGGATGTAGCTTAGTCCGGTTAAAGTGCACGTCTGGGGGGCGTGAGATCAGAGGTTCGAATCCTCTCATCCCGACTTTTTTCTTTTAATTTCTTTTAAGATTTTTGCGACAGGTTCTACGGCTTATGTTCACTATATTTGCAGAGTAAACAAAAATTATGATAGTAGATTTTAACGAACTTTCAGATGCCTCTCGGGTATGGATTTATCAATGCAATAGAAGTTTTACCGATGAAGAAATCCAACAAATTTCAAAAGATATAGAAACATTTTTACAATCTTGGGTAGCTCACGGTCAAGAACTAAAAACATCTTATCTTATCAAATACAAGCGTTTTATCGTCATTAGTGTTGATGAAAGTCAGTCTTCAGCTTCGGGTTGTTCTATAGATAATTTAGTGAGATTTGTGCAAGGATTAGAACAAGAATATAATGTAGATTTGTTAGATAAAATGAATGTTTCTTACAAACATGGCAAGCATATTGCATTCAAACCACTTTTGGATTTCAAAAAAATGGTCAAACAACGTGCAGTAAATGCTAATACCATTGTTTTTAATAATTTAGTTGCCACTAAACAAGAATTTGAAGATTATTGGGAAGTTCCATTAAAAGATAGTTGGCAAGCTAGATTTCTCTAAAATATAAACATTGATGAAATATTTTTATAGCTTAATCATAATTTTTTTATGTTCAAAAATTTTTTCTCAATCTTATTCGTATCAACCTTTACAATCAAAAGACAGCTTAGCCCAACAACAATGGGTAGATAGTTTATACCATGCTATGAACCTTGACGAAAAAATAGGTCAACTGTTTATGGTTGATGTTTTTTCTAGAAATCCAAGAGCTGATATAGAAAAACTTATTACAAAATACCATATCGGTGGTATTATTTTTTCTAAAGGTAGTCCGATGCAGCAAGCTGATTTGACTAATAAATATCAAAAGTTAAGCAAAACCCCTTTGATGATTGCTATGGATGCCGAATGGGGTTTGGCTATGCGGTTAGATTCTACCTATGCTTTTCCTTGGAATATGACTTTAGGTGCCATAAAAGACACTAACACCGTTAAAGATGTTGCACGCCAAATTGCAAAACACAACAAACGCTTAGGCGTTCACATCAATTTTGCCCCAGTTGTGGATATTAATACAAACCGCAATAACCCGATTATCGGTAATCGATCCTTTGGTGAAAACAAATATAACGTTACCAAAAAAGCAAAACTATTTGTTGAAGCTTTTGATGAAGTTGGTATATTATCCAGTGCAAAACATTTTCCAGGACATGGCGACACCGATAAAGATTCTCATAAAACTTTACCATCAATTCACTTTTCAAAACAACGTTTAGAAAGTGTAGAATTATTTCCTTTCAAACAACTTGTCAACAGTAGTTTGAGTAGTATTATGGTGGCTCATCTAAACGTTCCAGCTTTAGAGCCACAACAAAATTTACCAACTTCGCTTTCCAGAAATGTAGTCACAGGTTTAATCAAAGAAAAACTGGGTTTTGAAGGTTTGATTTTTACCGATGCTTTAAATATGAAAGGTGTTGCCGATTTTGAAGAACCTGGCGAAATTGATTTACAAGCATTTTTGGCAGGCAATGATATTCTTTTAATATCTGAAAATGTGCCTTTGGCTATAAAAAAAATAAAAAAAGCTTATAAAAAAGAATACATAACCGAAGACAGATTAGCCTATTCAGTCAAAAAAATATTATACGCCAAATACAAAGCGGGTTTATCAGAATACAAACCTATTGATACTCAAAATTTAGTCGAGAATTTGAATACTCAAAAAAACGACGCCATTTATATGAAAGCGATTGCTGATGCTATTACTGTTGTAAAAAATAATGCTAATGTTTTGCCTTTTAAACACTTAGACACAGAACAGATAGCTTATCTCAAAATGGGAAAAGCCAGCAATCAACATTTTATAGAGGTTCTAAACCTATACGACCAAGTTGATACCATAGATTCAGGTTTACTTTTAAGTGATAAAATTGAACAATTAAAAGCTTATGATAAGCTGATTATCGGGCATCATTCTTCTAATGAAACGCCATGGAAATCTTATAAGTTTACAGAAAAAGAACTGGTGGCTATACATGAAATCAGTTTGCAAATTCCAGTCATATTGGTCAATTTTGCAAGTCCGTATGCTATAAGCGATATCAAAAGCACGGTGAACATAAAAGGTATTGTGCAAGCTTATCAAAATTCTGATTTGGCACAATCGGCGGTGGCTCAAATTTTGTATGGAGCAAGACCAGCTCGAGGTAAATTACCTGTAAGTATCAATAAAATATATCCTGAAGGTTCGGGTTATCGTTATAGTTCTATACACAGATTAGCCTATGGTTTTGCACAAAATCAAGGGATGAATCCCAACTATGAAGCCAAGATAGATTCAATAGTCAGATATGCCATCGCACAAAAAATGACGCCAGGTGCTCAAATATTAATTGCTAAAAATGGCGTGAGTATTTATCAAAAAAACTTTGGCTATCACACCTATCAAAACAAAGTTAAAGTCAAAGATAATGATGTTTACGATTTAGCATCATTGACCAAAATATTGTCAACTTTGCCTTTGTTTATGCGTTTAGAAGAAGAAGGAAAAGTAGATATAAATGACAGTTTATATCAACATATTCCCGAACTTTTAAATACCGATAAAGCATTTATCGATTTCAAACATATGCTTTCTCACTATGCTAGATTTCAATCTTGGATACCGTTTTATTTAGAAACCATAGAACACCCAGAAATTTATTATAAAAACAAATTAGATTTAGAATTTTCAACTCAAGTGGCTGAGAATTTTTATGTAAGAAATGATTACCGCGATAGCATTTATACAAAAATTTTTGAAAGTGAATTACGCCCAAAATTAGAATACAAATACAGCGATTTACCATTTTATTTATTACAAAAAATAATAGAAAACTACAACAACGAAAGTCTAAAACGATCAATAGAAGACAAGTTTTATAGTAAAATGGGCATAAATAAAATGCGGTATTTACCATTAAAACATTTCAATAAAGATCAAATTATACCAACAGAAAACGACACCGTGTGGCGAAAACAACTCCTTAAAGGTTATGTTCACGATCAAGGAGCAGCCCTTTTGGGTGGCATTGGTGGTCACGCAGGATTGTTTGCCAATGCCAATGCCGTAGCCAAATTTATGCAGATGTATATTAATGGAGGAACTTATGGCGATGCTCAACTGTTAAAACCTTCTACCATAGACAGGTTCAATACTTGTTATTTTTGTGAAGATGATGTGAGAAGAGGTGTAGGTTTTGACAAGCCCCAATTGGATGAAATTGGACCAACATGTGGCTGTTTGTCAATGACAAGTTTTGGTCATAGTGGTTTTACAGGAACCTATGCTTGGGCAGATCCCGAAGAAGATATCGTCTATGTTTTTCTATCCAATCGCGTTCATCCTGATATGACTAATAGAAAATTAATTTCAGAAAATATCAGAACTGAAATTCAAAAAATTATCTATGAAAATATAAATAAACCATAATTTTGGATTTCCTTAAGACCAATACCTTAGAATTAGATTTATCTTAGTGCAAAAATTTATAAATGAAAATTGCAATTGTTTGCTATCCAACTTTCGGCGGAAGTGGAGTAGTGGCTACCGAATTGGGTATTGGCTTATCCAACAGAGGACATGAAGTCCATTTTATTACCTACAAACAACCCGTAAGGTTAAAATATTTGTCAGCTAACATTCACTTTCATGAAGTTTCTGTACCTGAATATCCTTTATTTCACTATCAACCATATGAATTGGCATTGTCAACAAAACTGGTCAACACCATAAAAAAATACAATATTGATATTTTGCATGTGCATTATGCTATCCCGCATGCTTATGCTGGCTATATGGCCAAACAGATGCTGAAAGAAGATGACTATGAAATTCCTATGATGACCACGCTTCACGGCACTGACATAACTTTAGTTGGAAGTCATAATTTTTATAAAGGAGCCGTCAACTTTAGTATCAACAAAAGCGACTGTGTAACTTCGGTTTCAAACAGTTTAAAAGAAGATACTTTAAGAATATTTGATATAAGAAAAGATATTCATGTCATTCCAAATTTTATTGATTTTGATAATCTCATTAACAATGTTGAGGATTGCCAAAGACATACTATGGCAGATGATGATGAAATGATAATCACGCATGTCAGTAATCTTAGATCTGTAAAACGTTTGGGAGATGTCATAAAAATATTTGCCAAAATATCAGAGCATCAAAAAGCAAAACTCATCGTAATAGGCGATGGTCCAGATCGTGATAACGCGGTAAATATTGCTATGGAACTCGGTGTGAGAGAGCAAGTTATTTTTATGGGAAAAAGCAATGACATAGAAAAAATTCTTTGCTTTTCTGATCTTTTCATTTTGCCATCAGAAAAAGAAAGCTTTGGTTTGGCTGCACTTGAAGCTATGGCTCACGGCGTTCCTGTAATTTCGACTAACACTGGTGGTTTGCCTGAAGTCAATATCCACGGATTATCGGGATATTTAAGCGATGTTGGCAATGTTGAAGAAATGGCTGATAATGCTTTAAAAATTTTAAAAAACCCTGAAACACATCAAACCTTTAAAGAAGCTGCAAAAAAACGTGCCAAAGAATTTGATATCAAAAATGTCATCAAATCTTATGAAACACTTTATCAATCTATGTTAGTTGCCAATAATGTCGAAAAACAATAAAAAGTTTCTATTTATTGCGTGCTAAGCATTGCTATTTGTCAGTTGGTTGTAATCCCTTTATGAAATATACTAAATAACGTGAGTTTGATTTATTGAAATCTGTAAATCAGATGATTACATATTTTTGTAAGCAAATTTTGTCATTTCGACGAAGAATGAGGAGAAATCTTATCTGAGATGTCTCGTCGCTCATGCTTCGCTCTATCGACATGACAAATGATTAAATATCTGTATTTTATTAGAATTTATAACGAACTCACGTTAAATAAATTCGATTAATTCCAAATGGCTTTTATGTTCTTTCAACGACACCTTTTATTTCTTTATTATTCAGGAATTTCTTAGCATTTTCTGCTGCTTTTCTTGCTCCTTCAATCAAAATGTTTTCGACAATAGCTGAATTGTGCGGCGATCCTAAGAGATTGGGCAATTCAAAAAAGGGATAATTGATTTTAAAATGTCCAAACTTAAACGGCTCGATCCACCACGCATCAATTCCAGCTGAAAAATCGGGATGGTTTTTTAGATGTTCATATAAATCTTTTTCTTTAACAATTGGTCCTCTCGCTACATTAATCAATATGGCGTCATTTTTCATTAGCTCTAATTCTTTTTTTCCGATTAATCCTTCTGTTTCGTCTGACAGGGGAATGGAAATAACCACAAAATCAGAGTGAATCAACAGGTTATCCAAATCGTTTAATGTCCCTATAAAATCAACATCTTCAGTTGTTTTTCCGCTTGTGTTTAATGCCATTACTTTCACATCAAAACCACGCATCAACTTGGTAACTTCTTTACCAATTGAACCGAAGCCGATAATTCCGAGCGTGGCTCCTTTAATCTGCCTCGTAATGCTTTTCAGTTGTTCAAATTTTCCTTCTGCCATGCGGTTGTGATACAAGCGCAATTTTTTTGACAGTGCAAGAATCATTGCGACCGTATGTTCTGCCATCGCTGGTGCATAAGCACCTTGGTTTGCTGCAATTAAACATGTGGTGGGAAACATATCGAATTCTAAATGATCATAGCCGGCAGACAATAGTTGAATAAAACGAAAATTACGGAACAGGTTTTTATCAAATTTTTCTAATTCTCTTGTCGGATTCCACGCGATTATTATTTCACTTTTCAATAATATCTTTTCTTTTTTATCTGTTTCTGTATCATCTAAAAAAGAAATTGCATGATCCTTAAAAAAATTTCTATAAAATTCTTTTTCGTTTTCGTTGGTTTTATATGTTACTAAAATATTTTTCATTTGTGATAACTTTTAAAAGAGATATATTGATTTTGCACCTAAATCGCTATTGTTTTAAGAACATTATTGATCCGATATGTGATTTTTTATTTCTAAAGTTTCAGAACGGAATTTATTTTTACCAAAATCTAAAGTTCTAATTGGGAATGGGATATTGATGTTGTTTTCGTTATAAGCTTTCTTAATGGCTAAAATTGCCTTGTGTTTTGCAAGCAATTCGTCTTTTGCATTTCTTTCTTTAATCCAAAATCTAACTTCATAATCAATAGAGCTGTTGCCAAAAGCTTTATAAAACAACTCAACTTTCTCACCAGGTAACTGTGGTAAAGCTTTTTCAATGGCTTGCACAGTGATTTTTTCTACAAACTCTAAGTCGCTTTCATAACCAACACCACATTCTACAGTAGCAATGCTTCTATCGTCACTACTCAAGTTTTTAAATGGATTGTCAACTATTTTTGAATTGGGAATTGAAACTAAATTCTGATCTGCTGTTTTTAAGGTTACACTTCTTAGATTGATGTCTGTAACAAAGCCTTTAAAGTCGTTGGTTTCTACCCAATCTCCAATCTGTATTTTTGGGATAAAACTCAAAATAACGCCTGAAAAAGTATTGTTTAAAGTGCCTTGAAGTGCCAAGCCAACAGCTAAACCAACAACACCCGCAGCTCCAAGAACAGAGGTTAATACGGTGCTTAAATTTAAAATTCCTAAGCCTACAAAAAAACCAATGAGTATAAAAATAGTTTTATAAACTCTAATGGTAATAACAACTACCGAATGTTGAGCAGAAGTTCGCTGTAATATCTTTTTTAGTAATCTAGAAGTAAGGTTAGCAAATACTATAAATAAAATAAATACAATAACTGCTAACAAAAAATTGGGCAGACTCAATATAAATGAATCTACCCAACCTTGAAATTTATCATTAAGTTTATCCCAAGAATCTTGAGTTTGATTTACAATACTTTGTGAGACATCATCTTGAAAATAAAACATGTTTTTTTATTGCAAATTAACGCAATTTTTTGGTCCATACATCAAGCATCCAACTTGTTTTTTCAAGTTCTCTGATATATGCTCCAATCAAATCTATAGTCCCTTCGTCGCCAGCATCGCCTGCAACTTTGACAACCTTACGCATTTGAGAGATAATAGTGCCGTGATCTTCAAGCAAAATATCTACCATTTTAGCATCGTCTAAATCAGCATCTGATTCTTTGAGATTAGTGATTTTTAGATAATCAGATAAGTTACTTTTTGGCGAATGTCTTAAAGTCAAAATACGTTCAGCAATTTCATCAACTTTAAGTTTAGCATCATCATACATTTCCTCAAATTTTTCATGTAAATCGAAGAAATTTGTTCCAATCACGTTCCAATGAAAGTTTCTCAATTTTTGATAATACAAATGATAGTCAGCAAGCAAAATGTTGAGTTGTTCAACAGTTTTTGAAGTTTTGTCTTGGTCTAAATTCAGATAGCTCATAGTTTTTATTTATTGATTTATAAAATTTAATACAAATATACAATAGGTTAGAGGTTTTTAAACTAAAACCCTTTAGACTTAATATAAGTTTAACGTCTTCTATCGAGAAAGTTTTTGGTATAACTCATCCGAAATTTGTCCACCTGAAACGCCATAACCATCAACCAAAACTCCTTTTTTGCCATCAGAAGTTGTTATGGCATACAGAATAGAATTGTCATCAGGGTTTGACATACCTTCAAACCTAAAAATACCATCTACTTTAAACTCATTTGGTTTATAAGCAGTCTTGTCTTTGTGCTCAGATATTCTATCAGATTCAATATTAAAATCAAGTGTGTAGCCTTGATCTTTTAGTTCATTGATTTTTTGTGAAAGTGTTGTGTTACTCATAGTTGTTATTTTTTTTATTAAAAAAACTAAAACTTATCGGTAAAGCGAGAAAAAGGAAAAAATAATATCCTGTAACAAGCCCAATTATTGTGATGATGAGACCAATTATATTTAAAATCCATTTCGTATTCATATCTTAAAAATACAAATAACAATTTGTTTCAAATAGGTTTTTGATAAGTTTTTAACAAAAAAACGATTGATCTAATACCAAATCAAACCTCGTCGAGAAGACAAGCTTGGTGAGTAGAGTAGTGGGCTTCGTCTTGGCGTGCCTGTTAACTTGTCAGCACGTTGATAGACCGAGTTTTTAACTCTAAACGAACCAGAATATATCGGCTGATTGTTGTAATCCATAAAAATAGAAGATTTAGAATTATCTATCTCAACCTTAAAATTTGCATATTGAGACATTTGACGATCGATAGCGTCATAAAAATTCTGATAAGAAAGTTGATGAGTTTTAGAAACAGAAGCCTGCATAAAATCAAATGCATTTTCAGTATTGGGTGATGCAAATACGTTGACATTTTTTACTAACAAATCAAATTCGTTGACATCAAAATCTTGATAAAGTGGCGATTGAATTTGAGGTGATAACTCATCTGGGCTTAATGGTGGCAAACTGAATTCTTGAGCTAATCCAAAATTAGCAACAAAAACAATAAATATGTATATCAGCTTGGTTTTCATTATGATAAATATATCAAATTTTATTCCAATTCAATCAAATAGGCATAAAATCTAAAAAAGATTCATCTTTCCATAACTTTGGAAAAAACTGACGCCCTTGATGCTTGGGATGAAGATATTTTTTCCATTCAGAACCACCAGTAGCTTGCTTGTTTTCGCCTTTTTTATCCAAGTAATGTTGAGCAGTTTTTAAATGGACTAATGGCCATTTTACGTTATAAGTATGATCAAAAGTTTTCATCAAATCAATAAGATCTTCTGAAGGATCATTAAGCTTTTGAAAACGTTCAGCAATGGTTTGACCTTTTATTTGGGTGGCAAGAGCTTTAAATTGTGCAAGATATTTGTCTTCAAACAGACTTAAAGTCAGCGTTTTTGAGCCATCTTCGGGATTGTAACCTGCTGCTCGCCAATATATATGTTCAAAAAAATCATCTATATTTGGCGTATCAGGCAATAATTTTTGTTTTTTTTGATGTACAAGATTGATTAAAGGCGTGCAATATATTTCTAAAAATCTGAATTGTGCACTTTGAAAACCACTGGCAGGCGTAAGGCTTAATCGAAATTTGTTGTAATCTTCATAGCTCATACCGTCTTTCATAACATCAAAAGAGGTAATCAGCATTTCTGTATAGCGGATAAGGCGTTTGAGTTTGTCTTTGAATATAGGTTCGTTTAAATTTTCTTCAAAGACTATTTGCTTAATTTCGTGTATCATCAATTTTAAAACCAATTCGGTAACTTGATGATAGATGATAAAAACGGTTTCATCTTTAAAATCAGTTCGTGGTTTTTGTAAGGAAAGCAAAGTATCTACTTCCACATAATCCCAATAGGTTATAGGTTTAGAATGAAACAAACCGCTTAGGTAGTGCAAATGATTTTCGCCTAAATCTGTATATTTTTTTTTGAGTTGTTTTATGATGTCATCAGACATAGATATAGTTTTCTACAAAAATACTAAATTAAATGAACGTGAGTTCGATATAAATTCCAATAAAATATATTCATAAAATACAGATATTTAATCATTTGTCATGTCGATAGAACGAAGTATGAGCGACAAGACATCACAATAGGATGAGATTTCTCCTCATTTTTCGTTCAATCTGATGTACAACTTTCAATAAACCGAACTCAGGTTATATGATGATTTCTTTTATTAGTAAGGAAGCTTAATCAATCCTTTAGTGTAAGAAATTATAAATTTCTATTTTACATAATATATATTATGATTTATTTAGATATTAAAAAAATCATCGCAGAAAATTATTACCAAATACCCCAAAATAGATATAATTTGCTCTGCGATGATGATATACAAATATAAAAACATAATTTGTTATAATCCTAATAAATCAAACTAAAACTTTTATATGAATGTTTAAAATTTTGATACTGCATGTTGAGCCACTATAATATTTTGTTTCTTTTAAACCAAATATAAATAGCAATACAAATCAAAACCATTATGCCTAAAACGATGAAATATGCATTTTTATATTCTAATTCAGGCATAAACTTAAAATTCATGCCATAGATGCCTGCAATAAATGTTAAGGGTAAAAAGAACACCGAAAAAACAGTCAATAGCTTCATCACATCATTATTTTTTTGTGCTGTGATAGATAAATATGAATTGAGCAAAGCTTGAGTATCTTCTATTATTTCATCTGCTGTGTGCAAAAGATTGAGCATTGAATCTTTGATATCTTGCAATTCGGAGTTAAAACCTGTGTTGTTAATTGCTAATTGATTAATGACATTTTGATTCATTTGTAAAATCTTTTTGTGCATTCTTGCTTTAGACTTGATAAAATATATTTTTTCTATTGAAAATTCTTCTGTGTTATCGAGCAAAACAAATCTTTCCATTTTGTCAATTGCTTTGCTGTAGTTGTTTAAAGGCTTTTCAAAGCTATCTATGATATGTTCAATCATATAAAAAAGAAATGCACCTGTGGAATTGAATTCTTTGTTAACTTGGCTTAAGAAATTGATTTTTTTTCTGTGAATACTAATCAGATTTTTGTCTTGAATTATAAAAGCAATTTTAGTAGAAAGTTGACCAACACTTAATATATCAGGGTTTTTAATGTCTGTTGAAACTCGCAGAATGATAAGTTCTATGTCTTCATTTTTCTCATATTTTGGCAAATGTCCTACCTCTAAACTATCTTCAATAAAATTATCAGGTATTTGTATAGGTGTATTGAGTTGTTTTAGGTCTTTGAAATTGGCTTGAAGACAGTCGTACCAAGTAAAGTTTTTATAGGTTTTGCTATTGAGTTTCATATTTTATTGAACATCTAAAGTCATTCCGTTGATATGTTCTAAAACGGCTTTAGCAGCAGATTCGCCATTGAGCAT
This sequence comes from Psychroflexus sp. MBR-150, assembly GCF_053628795.1. Classification (NCBI taxonomy): domain Bacteria; kingdom Pseudomonadati; phylum Bacteroidota; class Flavobacteriia; order Flavobacteriales; family Flavobacteriaceae; genus Psychroflexus; species Psychroflexus sp. MBR-150. The sequence continues at coordinate 9,475 of NZ_JBRJHB010000017.1, read as the reverse complement.
TGCTGCATTTAAAGAACCGTTAGACAAAACATCACCGGCTAAAAATATACGGTCTTTTAATTTGGTTTCGGTATGCGGTATTTGGTAATTAACGTCTGCTATGTTTGGCAAGGCTTTTGGTATTTTGTAATGTTTAAGCAGTTTATTGATTTTTATATCGCAAACATCAAGCAGTTCTTTTTGTGTTATTTTTGCTAATTCTTCGTTACTTAAATTGTGATTTTTGACTACACTGACCGACAAAATTTGCTTTGGCTCAGAGGCTAAGCTCAAATAATGAAAATTGTTCACAAGTGTATTTTCTTCAGCAACCAAGCCTATCATAGGCAGATTAATAACTCGGTTTTCTACCTCAAAGTATAGATTGTCAACACTTTTCCATTCTTGTGGTTGATTTTTTAAATTGGAAACTAAATCTGAAGGTTCTGTAGCTATAATGATAAAGTCTGCTTCAACTTGAGTATGGTTTGCTAAGGTGATGGCATTATCTTCAACACTTTTGACCTTAGTATTAAAATGAAATGTTGTCTGTTTCAGTTGATTGGCCAATTGATTAGGTATAGCTTGTATGCCTTTTTCCGGAATGCCAGCTTTTGTTTCAGAAAACAATTTAAAGGTAAACTCAAACATACGGCTTGACGTATCTAAGTTTTCTTCGAGAAAAACACCAGCATAAAAAGGTTTAAAAAAATTATTGATAACCTTATCAGAAAACCCAAACGACTTAAGGAAGTCAAGCGTTGTTTGGTTTTTTGAATTAAAGATTTCTTCAAAAGTTTTATATTTTAATGACCGATATAGTTTTATGATTTTTAGCTTATCTGAGAAGTTAGCCAATTTTGAAAACAAAGTTGAAAACAATATATCAAAATCTTTTGCGGGATTGCCTAATTTGCCTTGTTCTCCTTTTTTAAACACAAATGCACCTGGTGAAAAATATTTTAAATGTAAAAGATCAATATCTAAATATTTTTGAACTGCTGGATAATTGGGCAGCAAAATTTGAAACCCCTTGTCAAATGTGTATCCATCGATATAATCGGTTTGAACTCGCCCACCTACTCTATCCTTTTGTTCGTATATAATAGGTTCATAACCAGCCTTTTCGAGATTTATAGCTGCTACAAGTCCACTGACTCCAGCTCCTATAATTACAATTTTTTTATTCTCCATAAATTATTTATCACTCTATATTTATAAATTTTTACTAAAAATAGGTCAAGTCTTTGAAAATCCAAATGAAAATGCGTTATTTAATAAAAAAATATGATGATTTCAAAAGACAACAAACAAATAAACCTGTATTACCATCCTGATTATGCTTTGTCTAAGAAATGTTTAGCCATTGCTCAAGCCAATAAAGCTGTTATTTTTCCTATTGATATCAGCAAAGCAGGAATTAGCCAAACCGATTGGTCTGAAATGGCAAAAATGTTAAACCTTAGTGTTGTTGATTTGATTAACCTCAATCACGAAATCATTACTTCAAAGTTTGGTAAATCTCCAAATATAGACGAGTTTGATGCTTTAAAAATTATTGAAAAGCATCCAGAAGTCGTTGATAAACCTATTGCAATCAGAGGTAACAAAATTGTTCGTGCTTCTCACGCCAACGACATTTTGCAACTTCAATCTGTCGATACAGGAGAAATTAAAATTCCTTAGTATTTCTATTATCTGATATAATATTTAAAAGGATTTTTTTACTTTGCTATTTTATTGAATAATCTCACAATAATTTAGTTATGAAAATCCACCATATTTCTAATCAAAACTCTGTCTTAAATCAATTTTTAATAGAAATAAGAGACCAAAATATTCAAAAAGACAAATTGAGATTTAGGTTTAACCTTGAACGTATTGGTGAAATACTTGCCTATGAAATGAGCAAAAGTCTTGATTATAAGTCTCAAACTACAACAACACCTCTCGGGCAACACCAAAAACCACTCATTAAAAATGAATTGGTAATTTGCTCAATTTTACGTGCAGGATTACCAATGCATAATGGCGTTTCTAGAATATTTGATTGTGTTGATAATGCTTTTATTTCAGCATATCGCACAAAAAATGACAAAGGCAATTTTGAAATTCATTTAGAATATTGTGCAACACCTGATTTGACTTCAAAAGATTTAATATTAGTAGATCCTATGTTGGCAACAGGACATTCTATTGTTGAAGTCTATAAAACTTTAACTAAAAAGTTTAAAATTTCATCTGTAAATATTTTATCTGCCATAGCTGCCCAGCCAGGCATTGATTTTCTTCAAACTCGATTGGGTCAAAACACTCAACTTTGGTTGGCAGATATAGACAAGAAGCTTGATGATAATGGATATATTGTGCCAGGTTTAGGCGATGCTGGCGATTTAGCTTTTGGTCCTAAACTTTAAATGATTTACTGCTCACCTGGAAATTTGATATAATTTGGAACTAAAGATTTAGTTTTTGTTTGGTCTTTGTCTTTCGGAGTTTGTTTGTTGCTGTCATCAGATTCTTTTTTGTTGAGCATTTTTCTAAATAATTCTTCAAAAGTTTCAAAATCAACAGTATATAAAATACCTAAACCTTGAGTGTATCCTAATTCTTCACCGATAAACTGAATATTACTTTCTCTATTAAACATTTGAGCTCTTAATGAGCCTGATTCGTTGAGTAAAAAATTTAATTCAACATCGCCAAACACAAACGACTGCGTCTGCCCACCTACAGGAACGCCAAACCGACCATTAATAAAAATTCTATCACTCAATTGGGTTTGAAGGGTCATCCCTACTCTATCTGAGCCTATAGCGTTTTGGTTTGGAGTTTTTTCCGCTTGAATATAATCAAAACCAATGTTAAACTTACCTTCATCATCTTTTAGAATCTGATCTATAATACTTGTTGCTCTTTCCGCTAATAGATTAGAGCCAATGGCATTCATACCAACGCCTTCGTTGTTGTAGAAAGTACCTTGAACAACGAGAGACAAAGCTTGCTTTTCAGTGTTTTCACGACCTTGAATTCTGTAATTCAATTCAGATTCTACTGTTGAGCTCAGATTTGGGTATTGTATATCAAAACTAATATCTGGTTGCATAAGCTCACCATTTAGTGTAATGATGACATCTATGGGTATTTCTCTATTAACGGATGGGTTGTCCAGTAAAACAGCAGGATTTGCATTTGTGGTATATTTGGCTTGTATATCCATATTGGCGTCAACGGGATTGCCTTCCCACGATAAATAACCACCAGGAATAACTTCAAACTTTTTTTCGATAAGACCTTGATATTTATAAATATATTCTCCTGATAGTGCTACAAAATCTCCATACATATCAAATTTACCATTCGTATTTATCTCTATGAGCAAGTTGCCGTCTCCTCGACCTCTTAGCGTGCTTCCGCTTTCTTGATCAACTACAACTTCTACTAAGGCATCATTGGTGATGATCAAGTCAAATTTTAGACTTAGCCCAGAAACTTTTTCAAGCAAATAATCTTTGCCTTGTGCTTTTTTTTGTTTGTCTTCAGGTGTTAAAAAATAAATAAATGAATTATCTCCAATAGTTTCAGTATCTGAAAGCGGAATATTAAAAACGGTATTAGGTTGACTTGTAGCATTAACATTTATTGTTAAAGCATCGGTTGGTCCGCTTATCGATGCTTTTCCTGAAATAAATGCGGTTCCGTAGTACAAGCTTTCTTCAGTATATGGTGTGTCTAAAGTTAAAATATTATCTGAGGTTAAATCTAAGTTTAAATTCCAATCTTTGAATTGATCGTGAGATATAAAACCACTCAATGTGCCTTGAGTTTTGTATTTAGTATCCGTTAGAAGAATGTCATCTAGCACAAATTTCTTTTTGTCTAAAATGATTTTAGCCTTGTTTTGAAAGTCAAAATCAATATTGAGGTAAGGAAATTTTAGACCTGCATCATCTAAAAGTAATTGACCAGAAAAATCAGGATTTGATAGAGAACCAAATAATTTTGCGTTTCCATTAATTTTGCCTCTTATCCTACTGATCACATCTGAACCCAATGGGCTGAGAGAACTTATATCTAAATCATCAAAACTTATATCCAAATCTATCAATTGCTCTTGTTGGTTGGTGGTTATTTGACCTTCTGCTGACAAAAAATTCTGTTGTGCTTTAGTCAAATAGGCTTTTAAATCAAAATCTGATAAATTTTCATTGCCATTAGCTGATAGTTTTAAATCGCCGTATTGCAAATCATTGACTTCAAAATCTCTTACCATCACATTGAGATTTGGGGCGTATTGACCATTTTTTTGATATATTCTCATATTAGCATTAACAAGACCACCAAGCTTTAGACTGTCTATATATGGTGTGATATTGTTTAGTTCAACGGTTTCAAGTTTAAGGTTAATGTCTTTGTAGGTAGAATCTCGCATCTCTCCATTAAGTTTTACAACTTGATTTTGATAAGAAAATGCAAGTGAATCAAATATAAATTTTTGGAGTCCTGATTCTAAAATAACTCTGTTGTTTTTGTAATTGTTGTTTTTATTTATTTCCCAAGTATTATTTTTGAAAAGTATATTTGAGTTTTGAAAACCTACCACCGTATTATTGTCTTTATCATAAGTTTGATATAGACTCAAATTAAATTTATCATCTTTGTTTGCTCCACCAGAAAATTCTGTTCTAAAAAAAAGCGTGTCATTAAGTTTAACATTTATTAAATTTAAATTTGAAATAGGATACGTAGCATTTTGAATATCAGCTATTTCTATATAGGTATCAAAAAATGGATTTTGCTTATCAATCTGTATTTCAACATCTTTCAGAATATTTTCTTTATACCTTATTTGGGGTGATATAAAGCGCAACTTCATTTCGTCTTCATTTGAAGATATTTTACCATTTAAAAATGTTTGAGGAGCAATGCTGATTTCAGGAAAAATAGCTTCAACGATTTTGTTGTTAATTTTAAATTCAAAGTTCACATTTTTGTTTGTGAACTGGTTTTTAATAACATCTTTAAAATAAAGATTTCTAAAAGAAATATCTATAAAATGTGGAAGTTTTGAAGGCTCAAAATCACCGTAAATTCTACCATCAATAACATCTGGAGAATTTACTGTAATATAATGAATGTTATTTTTAATTTCAGAACTGAGGATAAAATCTTTAAACTTATAGGTGTCATAACTGGTTGTATAATTAAAATCATTAAACTTAATTTGTCCTACAGCATCATCAATAGTATTGGCTTTCATATCACTTTTGAAATTGCCTTTAAAAATTGAAATACTGTCTTTTTCAATAAAATTAAGCTGATACAAATCGGCATATTTGATGTTTGACTCAAAACTGAAAATGTTTTGAGTATTTGAAGCATTGACAGTGCCATCAAAATCAAATAAAAAATTAGGGTCTTGACTGTCAATCTTGCCGTTAAAAATAGGATATTTTAAATTTCCATCAATGCTAAGGGTTTTGTAAACATAGCTATTATACTCAAAAGTATGAATTTTTCCATTGACTTGAGTGTTCAAAGATTCTTCGGTGAAGCCTTTACCGTTGATATAAAAATTAAAACTAGCCAGTCCTAAATCGTTAGACTGTGCCAATTTTGCCAAGTTAACCTTTTTAAGATTCAAAAAACCTTTGTATTCTACTTCATCAGGAAGGTTTAGGTTTTTAAAATCAAGTTTCACTAATCCCTGACCTACCGTTGATTTTAGATTGAGTTCTGCATTTAAATTTTGCCCAAATATTTGCGTTTGCCCATTGACAGAAAAATTGCCCATGTATTGTATAAATTCAGGTAAATTATCGCCTAATACTTTTGGTAACAAACGTTTTAAATCAAAATAATTGGTTGTAATGTCTATGTTTTGCGTTTTTAATTGAAATTTATCTGGATTGGTTATTTGACTAATGACGATGTCTCCAGAAATTTCACTTCTCTGCATGCCATCAATTTTGATGTTTTTAAAAGAAAAATCATTTAATGTGCCATTAAGCTGACCTGATAATACCAAATTTTCATTAAATCCAAACCCGCTGTAAAAATAATTCAAATCGGTAGTTGATATCTTTGATTGATCAAAATTTGCTGAAATTTGAACTTTATTTTCAAAATCAGACCAATCTCCCTTTTGAAATTCAAATTTTAAATCGGTTGCGATTTCAGATTTGGGCGTTTTGAGTTTTAATTGATCCAAACGCATTTGTGATCCGTTCATAAAAAATTTAGTCTGCAATCTATCTATTTTTAAACCATAACCCGTAATGCCAGAAAGTGAATTGATGTTTATGCTCACTTTGTCATCAACGATATTGATATTATTGACATCAAAATTTAAGTTTTTAATACTAAATGCCTCTGGCTTGTCTAAGTTATAATCTATTACACTGAATTCACTATCAACCAAAAACACATCGTCAATGTGAAGTTTAAAAGTTGAAGTAGAATCTTTGGGTTTATCCGTTTCAAATTTCTGTAGAAAAACGCCAAGATTATCAGAATCTTCATTTTTATATCGTATCAATTTCATCTTTAAGCCTTCAATCTCAGTGCTGCTTAAATCTAAATTACCTTTATTTAAAAGCCCTGAAATGTTAAAAATAGAAGTCGATAACTTATTAACATCAAAAATTGTATCGTTATGATGGTCAAAAACCATCACTTCTTGTATTTCAATATCTGCATTTAAACCAATTTTTAACCTTTCAATATTGATTTGAGTCCCATAAGTTTCATTGATGTTTTTGGTTAACTTTTGTGCGGTATAAGTCTGAACACCAGGGATTAAAAAAATCAATACCAATAAGAGAAACAGCAGAACAACCGCTATAACTATATGTTTGATGATATGAAAAATTCGCTTTACGATGGCTTTACAATTTTGTATAACAAATATACATTTAATCTATGATTGATAATACACAAAAATATTTAGCTTTGTTAAACATTTCAATAACTGTACCTGATTACGTTTATGACTAAGAAATCAATTTATATTCTCGCAATAGAATCCTCGTGTGATGACACTTCTGCAGCTGTTTTTGAAAACGACAAAAAACTGAGTAATATTATAGCTACGCAATCTATACACGAAGCTTATGGTGGGGTTGTTCCTGAATTGGCATCGAGAGCACATCAAAAAAACATTGTTCCTGTTGTTGACCAAGCCCTGAAGGAAGCACAAATAAGTCTTAACAATATCTCTGCAATTGCATTCACAAAAGGTCCAGGACTTATGGGATCGCTTTTGGTTGGAGCTTCATTTGCCAAATCTATGGCTTTGGCGTTAGATGTTCCGCTTATTGAAGTTCATCATATGCAAGCCCATATTTTAGCTCATTTTATTGATGACGGTCAAAAAACACCAGAGTTCCCTTTTTTAGCTTTAACAATTAGTGGCGGTCATACTCAAATTGTAAAAGTGAAGGATTTTTTTGATATGGAAATTATAGGCAAAACCCTTGATGATGCTGTTGGAGAAGCTTTTGACAAATGTGGAAAAATGATGGGTTTGGGTTATCCAGCTGGTCCGATTATAGACAAGTTTGCTAAAGAAGGTAACCCAAAACGCTTCACTTTTTCAAAACCCAAAGTAAAAGGTCTTGATTTTAGCTTCAGTGGATTGAAAACTGCTGTTTTATATTTTATACAAAAACAGAAAAAAACAAATCCTAATTTTGTTGAAGAAAACATAAAAGACCTTTGTGCGTCATTTCAAAAAACCGTTGTTGATATTTTGATGGACAAATTGCAATTGGCGGTTAAAAAAACTGGTATAAATCAAATTGCCATTGGTGGTGGAGTTTCAGCTAATTCAGGTATTAGAGAAGCCCTAAAACAAGCTGAAAAAGAGCTTCAGTGGAAGTGTTACATTCCAAAATTTGAATACTGTTTAGACAACGCCGCTATGATTGCTATAGTAGGCTATTATAAATATTTAAATCAAGACTTTACAAACTTTAAAACAACATCAAAAGCAAGATTAGAATTATGAAATATTTTTACTTAACTATATTATTTTTAAGTTTTAATTTTATCACTGCTCAAAGAGCATTATTTAACCAACGCTACACTTCAGAAGCAGAAGACTTTAAAATTGATCAAAACAAATTAAACGAATACAAAAAAGAAGGTCAATTGATAATTTTTAATGAAGAAAAACACAAAACTAAACTGGCCAAAACACTTTTAAAATCAAGGCAAGGTAAAACTAAAACTTTTGATAAAGGTTTTTTTGAAGAAGAATATAAAATACTTAGCAAGCAAAAAATACCCCATTACCGAGTGAGATACATTTTGATAGACAAAGACAGATTTGATACTGAAAAAGCTTTTAACAACTATGCCAACAAGGTGAGAGAATTATTAAAAACCAATGCTTTCAAGTCTGTTGCTATGCAATATTCTATGGATTACAACAAAAACGTTGGAGGTGATTCAGGTTGGTTTAAAAAAGGAAAAACACATCCAGTATTTTTTGCAGAAGTAACAAATACCAATCGGCTATCAGAAGAAATTTTTGAATTTGAAATTCCAGAAAATAACTGGTATTATTTTGTAAAAAAATCACACTCAAAAAAAGATATAGAAGAAGCTCTAGTGCTAAAGCAAAAAACAAACAAATAACCATTCAAAATGTTTTATGAGCCGTCTATAACTCCGCATCAAAATACACATACACTCAATCCTAACGAGAGCAAACACATTTTGCGTGTATTGAGAAAACAAGTTGGTGATAGTATAAAAATCACCAATGGACTTGGCGATGCTTTTGAAGCAAAAATAATTGCTGTCAAATCAAAACAATGTCAAATCAATATCATTTCGCATTTTTACGAAAAACCACTACCCTATCAACTCCATATTGGTATTGCACCACCAAAATCTGCTGATCGGTTTGAGTTTTTTTTAGAAAAAGCTACTGAACTCGGCATTTCTGAAATATCACCTTTGATCTGTAAAAACAGTGAACGCAAACGCTTAAATTTCAGTCGCTGTGAGAAAATAATTCAAAGTGCTATGAAGCAATCTTTAAGGCTTTATATGCCAAAGTTAAATCCCATAATATCTTTTGAAGAGTTTGTAAAAATTAAGTTTGATAATTATACCAAACTCATAGCACATTGTGAAAATGACAAAAAACACCCTATTCGCGATAAAATAAATCAAGCAGACAAGTTTTGTGTTCTCATAGGACCTGAAGGTGATTTTAGCCTTAGTGAAATTGAAACTGCAATAAACCTAAACTTCTCTCCTATCAGTTTAGGAAACAAACGATTACGCACAGAGACCGCTGCTATAACAGTTTGTCAAGCCTTAGCTCTATTAAAATACTAATTGTGTGTTATGCCAATTTGAAAGAATAATATCGCTAATAAACAGATAAAAATCATTGTTGTCCGATAAAAATCTAAATTACTAAAAAAATCTTTTGTATCGCCTAATTTCACTGTGTAGCTTTAGTATTTTAAAAATAGAACCT